>CANHOY010000005.1 GCA_947462495.1 Bacteroidota bacterium | reverse complement strand
GTGCTGGAATTCCGTTGGCCCAACCTGGTAAACGAAATGCAATGGGTACCGTTACTTTCTTTTTCATATTCAAAGTGCATTTCATATCCCCTTGCCAAGGATAATTAGTGGCCATGGTCATTTGAATTTCACCATTAGGTAATTTAAAAATGGTATTGCTTCCTACAAATAAGTTTACATATATTTTTCCTTCGTCATAGCCATAAATATAGTTTCCCAAAGAAGCAATTAACCTAGCAATGTTAGCTGGGCAACAAGCGGTACCAAACCACTCTCTTCTTGAATGTCTACCAGAAGAGGCCAATGGATTACCATAAAAAAACCTGTCTCCACTTAATGATAACCCATCTAAAGCACCATTGTATAAACTACGTTCAAGTACATCTATGTATTCGGCACTACCAGTTAAGCTATTCATTCTTTGATTCCATAATACCATACCCACCGAAGCACAGGTTTCACAATAAGCTTGCTCATTAGGTAAGTCATAATCTTGTGAAAAACCTTCATTGCTACCTGCAGAGCCTATTCCTCCAGTTATGTACATATTTCTAAATACAACATCTTCCCATACTCTACGCATGGCAATTAAATAACCTTGATCACCAGTATGTGCAGCTACATCGGCTGCACCAGTATATAAATACATGGCCCTTACTGCATGTCCCGTAATTTCTTTTTGTTCTTTAACAGGTACCGCATCTTGCGCGTAGGCAGTATCTTTCCAATCAGTCCAAGTATAACCTACCGCTAATTTTTTTCCACGCTCAGATAATAACCAATCTGCCAAGTTTAAATATTTTTTATCCTCTGTTACTCGATATAATTTTACCAATGCTAATTCTAATTCTTGATGACCCGTTACCCAATCACGTTTGCCTGGTCCAAATAAAGAATCGAAATAATTAGCCCATTTAATTACCACATCTAAAAATTTTCTTTTTCCAGTAGCATCATAATAAGCCACTGCAGCTTCAATCATATGGCCTCCATTGTAATCTTCGTGCATACTCATATCCGTCCATCTTTTTTCTAAGCCATTTAAAGTATAATATGTATTTAAATAGCCATCTTCTAATTGGGCTGCAGCAATTTTATCAATCCATTCGTCAGCCTTAGCTTCTAAATTTTTATCCTTATTGGTTTTAATAGCATAAGCCATTGCTTCAATAGCTTTAAAGACATCAGAGTCATCATAAAAAACTCCTTCATGCTTCTCCCCTTTTCTTCTAGCTACTTTTTCAAAATTTCTAATTCTAGCTGTTTTTTCTTCGGTTTGAAAAATACATGCAGCTAAAGTTTTAGTGGCTACTAAATCCATTTTGGGTTTCCAAAAAGCATCTGTTACATTGACGTTCGAGAAAAGAACTGGCTCAATTTTTACAGTATTTGATTGTGCACTAACATTGCTAATAAAGCTAATACTGAGGAGTAATAAAAAAGAATACATTGTTTTCATACTAAAGTGATTGGTTTTTAAAATTTTCATGCGCTGAATATAATTATATTATTTATTTTGGTCTTTTAAGATACATCTAAATCCAACAGTTCCATTCCTTTCAAATCCTTGGTTTACTTTTAACAAATACTGCGCATAAGTTAATTCTCTTGGGCCTCCTTGAACATACCACCAACTAGCCGAAGGTTTAAAATAACTTCCTCCTTTCATAATTTGATATTCATAACTTCCAGACGCATAAGTGGTATTGGTTAATTGCCAAACCGATCCTACTAAATCATGAAGTCCATTTGGATTAATACCTAATTGGTAGGCCCCTACGGTATCCAATATTCCACTTCCTAAATTACATAAATTACTGTCAATTCCTTCAATTTTAATAACGCTTAAAGTATTCGTCACTTCTTCATAAGCTCTTGTTACTGGACTAATTTGCTGCCAAGGCCACTCATTTAATTGACTGGTTTGAGCGGCGTATTGCCATTCTATCTCTGTTGGTAATACTTTATGATACCAATTGGCATAGGCTAGTGCGTCTTCATAACTGATATAAATGACTGGCTTTTTCTCCTCATTTAGCTTGGGTTTACCCTTTTCCCAATGTTTTAAATAGTTTACAGAATCACTTGGTTGGTAATTACTTTTTTGAATAAAGCTGTAAAATTCAGCATTGGTTACTGGATAAGTATCCATCCAATAGGATGGCATTTGAATTTCACTGCTGTCTATATTGGAAGGATAAGGAATAAAATCATCTCCATGAGTTTGTTTAAATATGAATTTACCAGCAGGTATTGAAGACATTCGAAAAGTGGAAATGGGCTCGGTTGAATGATGAAGTGGACTATTTGATTTTATTTCTTGGGTAATTAATCGGGGAACACTTACTGGAATCATTACAATACTTTCATCTAATAAAATACTACGTCCTTGGGCACTATCTTTTTGAATAACTTGTATTATTAATTTCCCTTCAAAACGAGGGGAAATGGTCTCCAGATTGATGGATTGATTTTCAAAAGCAACCAATAAAGTGGGTTGATGTAAACCTACTTCAGTTTTCCATATTTCAATATGAATATTATTTTTTTGAGTATAATTATTTTTTAATAAACTAATCTTGAGATTATTTTGTTCAAAAGTAGTTTCAATTAATTTAGGTAAATGAACAATACAATCTACTGCCCCTTCATTATTACTACCTAAATATTTTTCATGAAAGGCATCTGTTTCAGCTTCAATTAAATATTTTCCATTTTTATAGAAAGGTTTTAATAATTTATGATGAAATACATCTACAAAGTGCCAATTGTATTTTGGGATTACTTCAAATAAATTATTTTTATACCCTTGAGGGATAATAGAATAAATAGTAAAGACTGTTTTTTGGTCTGTCGACCATTTATTGACCCAAATACTATCTACCGTTGTTGAGATTAATGGGGTAACATTAGGTGTATTAAAATTATCAGATAATAAACGCAATAATTTGGTAGTTTTTCCTAACAAAGCATATTGTTGTTGGGTCCACTCTGGCTCACCTGGAACCATGATATTCATCTCCGTTCCATAGCCATTAAAAAAACTGGTGTTAAATTCTCTATTGATAGGCTCTTTATACAATTCGGCTACCCTATAAATTGTAAACCCAGGTTGAATTAGCTTATTTAAATTTAACATAGGAGGATAATACAAAGCGTTGTGTACCCTACCAGATAAAATTCCTTGCATATCCTTTGGAACGGCCATGCCTTCGCTGTACATAACCACTCCTTTTCTTACTGAATCGGCAGCCCACTGTAATGAATCACTAGAACTACCTTGCGTGTCTAATACCACTCCGTCTGCATGTGTATTTTTAATTAACCAGGATAAGCCATTATAATGATTCTGTGCTCTTGTATCCACATCCCAAGGATTGTAGGAAACAAATAAATGTTTATTCTGTTTTGAAAAACGGTCACTTATATTTCGAATAGCATTTAATCCTCCGGGTAAATCCCTATATAAATCAAATTGATTTCGTTGATCCAATCCTAGGGTTGGCCAGGTGGGCCAAATAGTTATGATATCATCGCCGCCATACAATTGATTTCCCCTTTCAATAAATTTATTTAGGGCATATTGATTGGCTTTGCGATCATAAAAATATTTATCCCAAGACATCATTAAATGCATTAAATAGGTATGTCTCATCCATTGTAAGTCTTGTCGATTATATAAACTATCATTGAATTTTTCAACATCATATAATTTTCTCTCCTTAAACACTTTGATCACTCCATTTTGCCAAGCGCCTAAATAGGGCTCTATCCATATGTCAAATTCAATATTTCCATTGGGGTATAAAATAGTTTCAAATCTTTTTTGTTTACCTTTTATTAAAGATTCACTAGTTCTTCTACTAAAGCCATATACGGACAAGTTATTATTCAATAAAATTGAATTGTAGCCAAGCTCCCATGCATTGTCCGGAACAATCACATTGATAGGTTGCTTACCGGGTAAAAATAAATGGGTTCTGGATAATCGATGGTCTCCTTTTCCTGTAATGTAAGCTTGATGGCTATTTTTTTGAAAGGGAAGTATGTTTTTTAAGGTAATCGTATCTAAGCCATTATTAGATAACCGTACTTTTATTAACCAACCATCATGTGACTCACTTACACTTAAAATTTGTTGATTGATCTCTTTTTTAGTATTCTTTTCATTCGAAAAAAGAGCAATAGGTACAGCTAATTTATAGACTTCATTATTAATATCAAAAGCATTGATAAAGGTGCTGTCCTTAGAAAATTGTATTTGATTAATTTTTAAACTTTTTAAATTAGTCGATGTTGCTATTGTATTTTTTTGACTAAAAATTGATTGGCTAATCAATAACAAATAAAAAAGAATACTGCGATAATACCATTGATGCCCTAAAGTGGATTTCATAATATAAAATAATTATAGAAAGTTACTAAAAATGTGTCTAAAAACTAAACTGTTGTGTTTGTTCTAGTAGAATTATCTTTAGGGTAGAAATAGATGAATAAACCTATGGAAGTGGAAATTGAAAAATCTTGGAAATTGGCTTTAAAAGAACTCTTCCAAAAGCCATATTTCGATCAAATCGCAGCGCATATTAAAGCGGAAAAAGAACTGCATAAGACTATTTATCCTAAAGGGGCACAAATATTTAATGCATTTGAGCAAACCCCTTATGATCAAGTTAAAGTAATAATTTTAGGTCAAGATCCATACCATAATCCCCATCAAGCCATGGGACTTAGCTTTTCAGTTCCAGACGGTATCAAACCCCCTCCTTCTTTAATGAATATATTTAAAGAATTAAATAAGGATATTGGCATGCCTATCCCACTTACGGGTAATTTAACTCCTTGGGCTAAACAGGGTGTTCTTTTATTAAATGCGGTATTAACCGTAAGGGAAAACGAACCTGCTAGTCATGCTAAAATTGGCTGGATGGACTTTACCAACGATATTATTCAAAAACTTTCCGAAGAAAAAAAGGGTTTAGTATTTATTTTATGGGGTAATTTCGCTCAACAAAAAATAAAACTAATTAATCCATTAAAGCATAAAATTCTAAAAGCAGCACATCCTTCTCCATTTAGTGCGTATAATGGATTTTTTGGATGCAAACATTTTAGTGCTACCAATGAGTATTTAGTTCAACATAATAACAACCCGATTAATTGGGCCATTTAAATTATTAATGATGAAATTATTTAAAAATATTATTGCCCGTATATTAGCTTTATGGGCTTTATTAGTATTTGCTTCTACCATGATGATATTTTTATGGTTTTATCTATTATGCTTTTTTATGCCAGATCCATTAAAAACAAGATATCATAGAATAATATCTCAATTGTGGATGGGGATATTTTTATTTTTATCTGGTTGTTCCTTTAAAGTTACTGGTAAAGAGGTTTTCAACGGTCTAGAAAATGCAATTGTAGTATGTAATCACAACAGTTTAATTGACATTCCAATAAGCACCCCTTTTTTACCGAGAGCGAATAAAACCATTGCTAAAAAAAGTTTTGTGTACGTTCCTCTTTTTGGTTGGGTATATCAATTTGCTACCGTAATCGTTGATAGAAAAAATGACCATAGTCGAAGAGCCAGTTATGAGAAAATGAAAAATGTATTAAATAATGGATTAGACATGCTCATTTATCCGGAAGGAACAAGAAATAGATCTGCGGCTCCACTCAAATCATTTTATGATGGTGCATTTAAATTAGCCATCGATACACAAAAGCCAATTGTCCCTGTAGTGTTATTGAATACAAAAAAAGTGTTACCTGCTAAACCAATCCTGTATCTAAGTCCAGGTAAAATGAGTATGAATATTTTACCTGCTATTTTCCCACAAGGCCATTCTAAAGACAGCTTAAAAAAATTGGTATTTGACGAAATGGCTAAATATTATTTAGCCAATAATGATCGATATTAATAGGTGGAAGAAGAGAAGGTTCTACTTCTATTTATTTTCAAATCTCTTAATATTCCAGATTTAGGATTGATAGTAATACTAAATGACTTATATAATCCTATAGGAGTAACATTGATGGCCATCTGCCAACAATGCATCTCTCTAGTTATAAACATACTTAATTGTTGAATATTGGCTTTGGCGACATCGATATAACCCGAACCACCTATTTTCCATTTGGGGGTTAAACTAAAATCTCCATTAAAATTTAAACTTGAATACGTTTGTAATTTAAATCCAGAATAATCAGACTTTATGGTTCTTGAAAATTGGAATGAATAGGAAAAAGACAAAGACCATGGAATATTAAAATCGGTATATTCTGCTGGATTGGCTTTTACATATTGAAGTTGCCTTTGTTGTTCATCAGGAGTCATAAAAGGATCTATTGGAATTTCCTTTGACTTCGAAGCTTTTTCATCTTTGGATTTGCTTTTGAAAGAAGTTGAAATAGAAACACCTCCATTAGTAATATGTCCAAATTTTAATTTTGTAAAATCTACATCTAATTTATTCATTCTAAATCCTTGTTGATCATTGGCATATGGATCTACCGTAATGGAAGAAGTAATATTAAATACATTGAATAAAACAGTACGGGCATAAAAATTAAAGCTACCTAATTGAAAACTATCTGCTAAAAAGTTAAAGTTCGAATTAAAGCCAAATCCTTCTATTAATTTAACCTTTTTAAATTTTTCTTCAGCATCAGTGGTATCTTCTCTATCTTTTACTTTCATTTCCAATAAATTATCTATCCCAAAACCTAAGCCTCCAAAGGTTCCTTCTGAATAAGCACCTCCTAATGCACCTCCATCAAATTTTGAAAAACGATAACTTCTTCCTGTAGAATCTATTTGAGAGGTATAATGATAAGACGCCGCTAAATCGGGGGTGTAATTAAATGAAATACTAGGTCTAATTTCATGCCTTATAGCTTTAACATAACTTTCATTAAATTTATAGGTACCAAAAACTCTTGTAGAGGTTCCTACACCAAAAGCAATACGAGGGGCTCTGTAAAAACCTCTGCTGGTAGTGGTATCCACCTTATTTAATTGACTATTCCATGTTTTTGTATTTTGTGAACCATACCATTTTTCTTCATAGTTAATATTAGGACTAATGGTGAATGGTCCCAAAGCTGGCAAGGATAAACTAATTGGGATACTATGTGTTGCTCCCCATTGCATAGTGTCTAATAATCTTGGCATATTAAATGCCGTATCATAGAATGAGAATTGATTTTGAAATTGTCCATTGTATCCTATTCCCAATTTCTCATACCATTTGCTAGTACCTACTTGTTCCTTTTTTTGGAATGGGTAAATAGTTAAAGCATTAAAATTAATATTGGGTAAGCTTAAATTTACTAAACCTAAATTATTATTTTGACTATGATTTAAGTTAACGGATAAATTATATTTATTATCCCATGATTTATTATAACTTATAGAAGAACTAATTTGATTTTGAAAATTTTGTAAAGGATTATTCAATAATGACTTATTATATTTGGTGCTCCCAAAATTCACATTCGCGGAAAAATTGGTTCCAGGCAATGCTCTTCCATCCATGGAATGTGACCAATTAATCATAAAGGTTTTTGTACCAGTGAATTCGGTTGCTATACCTGTGCTTCTATTTAAAATTCTTGTATTTTGAAGACTTAAATTAAAATTACCTATATACTTATATCGTAAAATATATTTACTATTTAAATTAGCACTCCATCCACCATAGGAATATATATTACTTCTTAGTGTTGCATCAAAATTATCGCTTAATACTTTGTAATAACCAATACCTTCAAACCCTAAACCAAAATCCTGACTCGAGGTAAATGCAGGTGCCATCATTCCAGAATGTCTTCCTTTAGTTAAAGGAAAAATACCAAATGGAATGCCTATGGGAAAAGGAACTCCTTCAAATTCAGGGAAAGCGGGTCCCGAAACACCAATTTTATCATTGATGATTTTTAGTTTATTGGTCCTGAATGCAAAATGGGGGTCGTCTAAGTTGCAAGTGGTAAATCTTGCTTTCCAAGCAAAAGCTTCGTCTTTATTTATTTTTTTCATCGCAGACGCATTAATATAAATTTCCCCTTGTTGAAAATTGCTATTTTTTGTTAACCCTTTTCCAGATTTCATATTAAAATAAATGGAATCATTTAAGGATACCATACCACTTTCTTGAAATTTAGGATTGCTTTGGGGGTTACCAAGTGTATCTTTTGCTCCATAGGCCTTAATATTCTGTGTCTGTTGGTCATACACAATAGTGGCCGCTTCTAAAATGGAAGTTTTGTATTCTGTTTTAGCATTTCCATATAAATAGAATTCCTTCGACGACATAATCATAACCCCAGAGTCTGCAGCAGTATATTTAACAGGGGTATCAATACTGTCTTTTGATATTCTAATTGACTTAGTAAGGTTGGTATCGGACTTTTTTACGGAACTGTCCTTTAATTGAACAGGGGTGGTTTTAGTTACATTGACCTGTGCCATGGTAGGATACACCGACAATAAAACTATTGTTAATATTAGTAAAATGCCAATATTTACAATAGAAGGCCTGTTTTTTACGTTATTTTTGTATCCTGATTCTATCACAGCTGCAAAAATAAACTAAAACAGCATTAAGGCACTGATTATGAAGCAAATTAGACTGATTTTAGCATTTACTTATGGAACAATTGCCCTTTTTACCCTTATAAGCTTAAGCGCAGAAGCCCAAAATTCAGCAAAAACCTTAAAACGCATCATCATTGATCCGGGTCATGGAGGTACCGATCCTGGATCCAATGGAAAATATTCAACCGAAGCCGCTGTCTCATTGGCTATATCTTTAAAATTAGAAGAATATTTTCATAATGCCATTCCTGATGTGGAAGTGGTCTTAACCAGAACTACTGATATTTTCAATTCTGTAGTGGAGAAGGCGAATATGGCTAACGCTGCCAAAGGAGATTTATTTATATGTATACATACCAATTCTGCAAATGCTAGCAGAAGTAGAGAAATTATAGGATACACCAATAAAACCTATACTGTAAAGAAAAAAGGGGTTAAAAGAAAAGTGACTCGCAGAGTACCCCTGTATAAAACTACCTATACCCCAAGTACAGCAAGGGGCACAGAAACATTTATTTATAATGTAGGGAAATCTGATCAAAAGAAAGATATGGCCAATGAGGCTGTTGATGATGTGGTGGAAAAACTAGATTCAGTTTCAGAAAAACAAATTAAAGAAATAGATGAGGCTGACCCTACCCGTTCTATGATGGTTAGCTTAGTAACACAACAATTTTTTCAAAGAGCTGCTAGTTTGGCTTTAACTATTGAGGAAGAATTTAAGGCAGCTGGAAGATTAAGTAGAGAGGCTAAACAGAGACAAAAAGGAATTTGGGTTTTGGCTGCAGTTCAAATGCCAGCTGTTTTAGTGGAAACAGGCTTTATATCCAATCCAGAAGATGAGGATTATTTAAATAGTGAAGAAGGACAAAATCAAATTTGCGAAGTAATCACCAAGTCGGTGCTTAGGTATAAAAATTCCCTGGAAAACCAGAAAAAGACAAATGCCAATTAGCTCCTATTTTTTAGCTAATTTTGCACTAAAGTAGATTTATCAAGATGCGTGTATCAAATGAAACAAAAGTGGGTGCTTTAACTGTAATTGCAGTTACAATTATAATTTTAGGTTTTAATTTCCTAAGAGGTAAAACTATATTTAAATCTGGGAATTTTATTTATGCCAAATATGCAGATACTAAAGGATTGATTGTTTCGAATCCTGTTTTTGTCAATGGGTATCAAGTAGGGTCTGTTTTTGAAATTGAAAATCAAAAAGACAATTTAGCTCAAATAATTGTTGCTGTTAAATTAAATGAGGCCTATAAAATTCCAGATAATTCAGTAGCTACCATTCAAGATAACCCTTTAGGTATTAGTAGCATTAGTATTGTTTTGGGTAATTCTACTAGCTTTTTTAAACATGGAGATACTATAAAAACTGCTCCTGCAGCTAGCTTGTTGGGAGACTTTGTAAATACCCTTTCCCCTTTAGGCGAAAAAACAAATAACGCAATCACCTCATTAGATAAAGTATTAAATAATATTAATGCTGTTTTAAATGATAATAATAAAGATAAATTACAATCTATATTAGAAAATTTAGCGGTGACCACTAAAAGCCTAAGTTCTTCAGTGGCTGCTATAGAAACCATGCTTCAAAAGCAAAATGGCTCAATTGCTCAAACCTTTGATAATGTAAATAGTTTTACAAAAAACTTAAATGAAAACAATCAAAAGTTAAATAATATAATTTCTAATTTAGACAGTGCCTCACAAGCAGTAAAAGATGCCGATTTAAATAAAACTATCAAAACCATTCAATTAGCTGTAGCCAATTTAAATATCAGCTTACAAAAATTAAATTCAGGGACAGGAACAGCAGCGAAATTAATGAATGATAGTTCCTTTTACAATGAATTACAGGGCACTTTAAAAAGTATTAATACGCTAGTAGATGATATTAAAGTTCATCCAAAAAGATATATCAATGTATCTGTTTTTGGTAAAAAAGACAAAAGTACTCCATTGACTAAGCCTTTAGCCGATTCAATTACCAATGACTAGAATTGGTTTAATTATATTATTCATTTCCTTATCCATTCATTCCATAAGGGCTCAGATTATTGACCGTACCCCTACAGGTAAATCGGTTTTAATTAAACAAAATTCAAAGGACACGGTTCCAATAATCAATCCTGCTACCCTAGAAAACGGAGGTAAGCTTATTGAATTTCTTTCGGCTGAAACCTACAATGTGAAGAAGATGGATAGCATGGATTATTTGGTTTTTGTAGGGCATGTAAAAATAAGACAAGGAAAAACTTTATTGTATGGAGATAGTTTAATTTTAAACACCACAAAAAATACTTTAGAAGGATTTGGTCATATCCATATTAATGATGCAGACAGTGTAGATATATATTCAGATTATTTAAAATATTTAGGGGCAACAAAAAAAGCTTTTTTAAGAAAGAAAGTAAAATTAACCGATGGGAAAGGTATTTTAACCACCGATTCCTTAGATTATGATGTAAGTACCAAAATGGGCGTTTTTACAAAAGGGGGAAAATTGGTAAGAAATAAAACTGTTTTAACAAGTAAAGAAGGCGTGTATTACGGGGAAACCAGAGATGTCATATTTAGAAAGAAAGTTGAATTACATGATGTAGACAATCATATTATTACTGACACCTTAGAATACAATACTTATTCTCAATTAGCTAATTTCATTAGTCCTAGTAAAATAATTACTGGATCAAGAACTATTACAACAAGCAATGGAAATTTTAATACTGGCTTAAAGCAGGGTTATTTGTATGAAAGATCCGAAATTGATGATAGTACTTATCACTTTATAGCCGATGAAATGGCAGTAGATGATTCTGTAGGAACGGGTGAATTTAAAGGCAATGCAATTTATCGTTCAAAAGATACATTGGGATTTGATTTATTGGCTAATAATATCAAAACCAACAAGACTAAAAGTGTTTTATTTGCAACGGAGCATCCATTGTTATTGATTAAGCAAAAAAATGACACTTTGTACATTGCTGCAGACACTTTACATACTGGAAAAATTTCAGATTTATCCAAACCCATACCCAAAGCAAGAGACAGTGTAGGAAAAATAACAGATACTACCTTAAATAAATATTTTGAAGCCTATCATCATGTAAGAATATATTCTGATTCCTTACAAGCCAAAGCGGATAGTTTGTTTTATTCATTAAACGACTCTACTATTAGATTGTTAAGCGACCCTGTGGTATGGGCTAATAATAACCAAATTACTGGGGATACCATTTATTTATACATAAAAAATAAAAAACCTGAGCAATTACATGTTTTCGAAAATGCTTTTGCTTTTAATAAAATCGATACTACTACCTTTTTTAACCAATTAAAAGGCAATAGATTAAATGCTTGGTTTCAGAATGGCAGCATTTCTAAAATGATTACTAAAGGCAATGCAGAAAATATCTATTTTGCATTAGACAATGACAATAATTTTATAGGCATTAATCATTCCAATGCACAAATTATTGAAATCACTTTTGAAAACGACGAGCCTGCAAAAGTGGTATTTAGAAATCAATTAATTGGGAATATGACCCCTATTGGACAAACACCAAAGACAGAATTATTAATTCCTGGATTTATATGGCTCGATCATTTAAGACCTAAATCAAAATTAGATTTAAGCCCTAATTTTCATTAATTTCTTGGGACTGATTATTCCTGTTCTATTTTCTCAAGCATTAAATAGGCTTTAATAAATCCATCTATTTCTCCATCCATTACTGGTCCTATATTTCCTACCTCAAAATCGGTTCGATGATCTTTAATCATTTTATAAGGATGAAAAACATAAGAACGTATTTGACTACCCCACTCTATCTTTTTCTTATTGGCATTGGAAGCATTCAAAGCTTCTTGTTTTTTTCTCATTTCTGCTTCATACAATCTACTCTTCAACATCTTCATTGCAATTTCTCTATTTTCTCCCTGTGTTCTTGATTGTTGACATTCCACAATAATACCTGAAGCGTGTCTTAACCTTACTGCGGTCTCCACTTTGTTTACGTTTTGTCCTCCTTTTCCTCCACTTCTATAAAATTCCCATTCAATATCAGCCGGATTAACAACTATATCAATAGTGTCATCAATTAAAGGGTATACATATACAGAGGCAAAAGAGGTGTGGCGTCTTGCATTGCTATCAAATGGAGATATTCTTACTAAGCGGTGTACACCAGATTCTGCTTTTAAAAATCCATAGGCAAAAGGGCCATCAAATTGCAGCGTAGCCGATTTAATACCAGCGCCATCCCCTTCTTGATAATCTAAGGAACTAACTGTCCAACCTTGTTTCTCCCCATACATAGTATACATGCGTAAAAGCATTTCAGCCCAATCCTGACTTTCAGTACCGCCAGCACCCGGATTAATTTGTAAAATGGCGGGGAGCTCATCTTCTGGCTTATTTAAAGTACTCTTAAATTCTGCTTCTTCAATTGAAATGACTGATTTGTTAAATGCTTCCTGTGTTTCTAGTTCTGTGGCATCTCCTGCTTTCCAAAAATCAAATAAAACGACAAAATCTTCTAAGTTAGATGCTACTGTATGAAACATATTGATCCAGTACTCATTAAGTTTAATTTCCTTCATGGTACTAGTTGCACGAGTATTGTCTTCCCAAAAACCGGGAGATAAGGACAATTGTTTATCAGTAGTTACTTTATATAGTCTGTTATCGACGTCAAAGAAACCTCCTCAGGACACTTACTTGGTCCTTCATACGCTTTATCTGTTCAATAGTCATGTATGATCAAGTTTAGCATTAACTTTTTTAAAAAGTATAATGTTGTATTAAAAATGAGTCATTATTAATGAACTCTGATTTGTAAAAAAATACTACAAGCCTCATAAGCCGGATTCTGTTTCTAAACTATCATTTATCTAGCCCCAACATTGCTGGTGGGGTCTTGCTGCCTACCCTGGAACTTGAACGAGTCGTTCTTAAGCGCTCCTTTACGTGGCATTACAGCACCCAAGGTTTACCCTATAAAACAATTACTTGTCTTATCCGTGAGCTCTTACCTCACGTTTTCACCTTTTCCCCTTGCGAGGTAGTTATTTTCTGTGGCACTTTCTCTGTCCCGATTACTCGGGGCGCCGGCTATTCACCGGTGGGTTACCCTATGCTGTCCGGACTTTCCTTGATAATTGCTTATCACGATAGTTCGGGTTTGTAGTAGTGCAAAGGTAGTAAAATAAAAATTGGTAAGCAATTGGCTATTCGATGTAGTAAATAAGGATAGTTTACAGCTGAAATCTAAAGAAAGAAAATAAAGCCCATAACAATTACCCATTAGTACTCAAAAAAAACTTCAGTAGCACCATAGCCATAAAAATCAGCATATTGATTGATAAATTGCTTAACACCTTTCTTAACTTTTAATAAGTCGTGTATTTCAGCTTTCAATTTACCTTTTCCAACTCCATGAATGATGATCATAGAAGGTAAATGATTTAGTTGTGCCAATTCAAACCACTTTTCAAATTCTTCCAATTGAAATTGTAATATTTCAGCATTGGTTAAATGACTGTGTTGATCCATTATTTTCTCAATATGTAAGTCAATAACTGATCTCGCAGCTGGTATATTTTGTTTGATTTTACTAGCATCATACACTTTATAACCTGCATTTCTTAAAACATCAATGGTAATATGGTTGTCTTCGACCTTATCTGGATAAGTTACAAATAAAGGGTAACTAATAGTGGTTTTGTTTTCTTCCTTTAATGTTTCCACTTTTTGAAACAATTGTTTTGGTTTTATTTTCAGTTGAGTTTCAAAGTGAGCTGCCTTTTTTTTGTGTGGTTCTATTAAGGAAAAATCAATAGCAAAGCTTAAGTTATCATTTACAGCAGAAAATGGAAAGTCGTGAATATAAAAATCTGTAAAAGGAGGTATTGTTGACTCTATTGAAAAATCAACTGTTCCTAAAAATGCTTGCTCATAAACAAACCGATAGCCCACTCTAGTTCTGTTGGATAAGTAAATTTTAATAGTTTCTACTATTTCGTCATTAAAATCATCTAAACTAAATTTTGGAATTAAATTAAGTAAAACACCCTCTTCCTCTTTTGCATCATTTTTTTGAATCTTTTCTTTTGGAATTTGGTCTACAAATATTTTCTGAGGTGCTTTTTTTTCCGGGAATAACTTCTTTTCTGTAAATCTTTTGAAATAAGGAAAATCTATTTGATCCATATAAGCCGGGAACTTAACCCCGCGCACTTCTATCATGACCATGGTATTATTCATGATTTCTATAATACGGCCTTCTTCATTGCTATGTAATACTAAAATCTCATCCCCTACCTGATACTTCATAAAGGGTTTTATTAAACGTTTTTTTCTTTAGACAATAAACTGTTTTTACGGCCATAATAACTGTAAAATAAAAGTCCAATTGCCATCCAGCATAAAAACCAAGCCCAACTTATAGGCGGAATCTCTATCATTAAATACAAACAGCATAAAGCGCCAACAATAGGAATAATGGAAAACTGATGAATAAAAGTTAAAATAGAAACTATAGTTAAAATGACAATAAATAGCAAGAATAGAATTTCTTGAAAATGATGTAAAGAAAAATTGGCAAGGTCTTCTTGTATTCTATGTTTTGCAAAATAAATAAAGATTATTGAAAGGATAGGGATAATATATTTCCCATTAATATAAGGTAACCTAAATGCTTGTTTAATACCAGATGGCGCTAACTTAGGTAATGCCAATACACCAAAACATACCAATACAAAAGCAAATAAAGTTCCTATACTGGTTAAATCGGTCATACGACTGATAGACATAAATAAGGATGGAATACCTACAAAAATACCTGTAATAATAGTGGCAAAGCCTGGTGTGCCAAACTTAGGATGTACTTTAGAAAATTTCTTTGGTAACAAGCCGTCTCTACTCATACTCATCCAAATTCTTGGTTGACCTAATTGAAATACCAATAATACACTGGTGGTAGCCACCACAGCACTAATAGAAATAATATAGCCAATTTTGTGTAAGCCCAATCTTTCAAAAACAAATGCCAAAGGATCATCCACTTTTAGTTCAGTATAATTGACCATCCCCGTTAAAACTAAGGCGATTAAAATATAAAGGACGGTACAAATAACCAATGAATAAATCATCCCTCTTGGTAAGTCTCTTTGGGGATTTTTACATTCTTCGGCAGTGGTAGAAATAGCATCAAATCCGATATAAGCATAAAAGACTGCAGATACCCCTGCTAAAACCCCAGTAAATCCATTAGGTAAAAATGGATCCCAGTTTTTAGTATCCACATAATAGAAACCTAAAATAATTACAAAAACAATGACTATTATTTTAAAGATGACCATAAAGTTGGTGCTCTTTTTACTTTCCTTAATTCCTATATAGGCTAATAGAGTGATTAAAGCAACAATAATAAAAGCTGGCGTATTCAATATAACTCTCCAAGATCCAATCATTGGAGCATTATTAATAGCTTCATAGCCAATTCTGGCCAATTTGCTAAAGGTTTCTGGAGTACCCCCTGCAGCTAAATGTTTAACGGCTTCCTCATATCCTTGTTGCGCTTGTTCGTAATTGGTAGATAACCAACCTGGAAGATGAATATGGAACCCTTCTAATAAATTTACAAAATAACCACTCCAACTTATGGCTACCACCATATTGCCAATGGCATATTCTAATATCAATGCCCATCCTATAATCCAAGCAATTAATTCTCCAAAAGTAACATATGCATAAGTATAAGCACTCCCTGCAATAGGTACCCTACTTGCAAACTCGGCATAACACAGTGCACTAAATCCACAGGTAATAGCGGTGATTACAAATAATAGTGAAATACCGGGGCCGCCATGAAAGGCAGCAGTACCAATGGTTGAAAATATGCCAGCACCTACTACGGCGGCAATACCCATAAAAGTTAAATCCCTGACCCCTAAAACTCTTTTTAATCCGCTGGCACTATGTCCATCAGTTAATCCCAAAGCTACTTCTTCTTGAATTTTATCAATTGATTTTTTCCTAAATAAATTCATCATTAGCAATGAGTTATTGATTTCTATTCATTAAATAATTAGCCAGTTCTATTAATGGCTTTTTACGCTCGCTTGTAACCGCTATAGCTTCTAAATGTTCAAATGCTTTTTTAAGGTACTTGGCTTTGTTATTTTCTGCCCAAGTATCAATTTCACATTCTTTAAAAATAGCAAGCACTTTCTCCACTTTATCTTCCGCATCCACATTTAATAAGTTTTCTAATGCCAATTTTTGAGTTGGATTAGCCACTTCTAATGCATGAATTAATAAAAATGTTTTTTTATTTTGTTTAATGTCTCCTCCTGGTTCTTTTCCAAACAGTGCCGCATCGCCAAAGGCATCTAGATAATCATCCTGCACTTGAAAGGCAATGCCAATATTTTTACCGAATTCATATAAATGTTTACAATTGGAAGTACTTGCTCCACCAATAATAGCTCCCATTTCCAAACTAGCTGCCAATAATACAGATGTCTTTAACGTAATCATATGAATGTATTCATCCATTGTCACTTTATCCATTTTTGAATAATCCATATCCAATTGTTGTCCTTCACAAACCTCTTTTGCAGTAGTATTAAACAATTCTAAAATCTTTGATAAATGAGATGATTTTATTTTTTGCAAATGCTCATAGGCTCTAACCAACATTACATCACCTACCAATATGGCTGTATTACTGTCGTATTTTGTGTGTACTGTAGCTTTTCCTCTTCTCAGTGAAGCATCATCCATTATATCATCATGTACCAATGAAAAATTATGAAATAATTCAACAGCATGAGCTAAATGATACGCATCTTCATGAATGTCATTGAATAACTCATTACCTAATAAACATAATACAGGTCTTATTCTTTTGCCACCGATATTAAGAAAATATTCACTAGGCTCATATAAGCTAGCAGGACTAACTGGGAAATGATTGGTGTCAAAACCCTTATTAAATGATAGTACTAATTCTTGAAAACTATGCATACTACAAACCTAATCATATTTCGTAAGATTCCCTACCCCTGCTAAAGCAAGTTTTAAAAAAAATTAGCATTTATTAAACAGTTGATGTTTAATAAATCCCCTTAAATTTGTATACCCCAACTGGAACCAAATGATAAAAAAGCATTTACTATTTACCTTATTTACTTTATTTTTTTTCCATAAATTAATAGCTCAAGAATTTACATTAGACACACCGGTCAATAGAAGTTTACATTTGTATGCAGATGGATATACTAAGGCCATTGGCGTTAAAATGTACCCCGGCGCTTTATCCTATAAAAGCTTTTATAAGCTCAATAAAGCCATTGAAGCATCAGGATATATCACCCTGGATGGTTTTTGGCTATCCATTTTAAATGAAATTCATACCCCCATTTATGAAGACAATCAATTGTCTTGGTATATTGGTTATGGAGGTCATTTAGGTATTTGGAGCGAAGAGTGGAGAAAGAAAAATAATACCCTCGACAAATCAAATATTTCAGTTGGATTTGATGGCATTATTGGACTTGATTATAAGGTTAAGAATTCGCCATTAAATGTGAGTATTGATTGGCAACCTTCTTTTAGTATAATACAAGGCTATTTCAAAAATCAAGGGGGTATAGGAATTCGTTATACGCTCAAATAATACGAATAATTATTTTTTATTTAAACTAAATAAAGAATCTACAAATTCGTCTTTATCAAACAAAAGCAAATCTTTTATTTGCTCTCCTACACCAATATATTTTACAGGAATTTTGCATTGATGTGCTATGGCTAATACCACCCCACCTTTTGCAGTGCCGTCTAGTTTTGTGATTGCGAGTGAGGTAACTTGGGTCACTGCCATAAACTGTTTGGCTTGTTCTAGCGCATTTTGTCCAGTAGAGCCATCTAAAACCAATAAAACTTCATGTGGAGCATCTGGTAACTGTTTTTGTATGACTCTTTTAATTTTATTAAGTTCATCCATTAAGTGTACTTTATTATGCAATCTACCAGCGGTGTCAATAATTACTACCGACGCATTTTTTGCAATGGCCGATTGAATGGTATCAAAAGCCACTGCACTAGGGTCTGAACCCATATTTTGTTTTACAATGGGTACGCCTACTCTTTCACTCCAAATAGTTAACTGATCAACGGCTGCTGCTCTAAAAGTATCTGCAGCACCTAATATTACTTCGTTACCTGCTTCTTTGTAATGATGAGCTAATTTACCAATGGTAGTAGTTTTGCCTACTCCATTTACCCCTACTACTAAAATTACATAAGGCTTTATATTGGATGGAGGAATAAAACCTAATTGATTAGTAGGCGCATCTACTAATAAGGATACTATTTCTTCATGTAAAATTTTATTCAATTCTACTGTTGATACATATTTATCCTTCTTAACTCGTTCTTGAATTTTTTCTATTAAGGCAAGGGTCGTATCTACACCCACATCTGCTCCAATTAAAGCTTCTTCCAATTGATCTAGCACTTCGTCATCTACTGAGGTTTTCCCAATAATGGCTTTTGAAATACGCTCTAGAAAACCTTGTTTGGTTTTTTCCAACCCTTGATCAAGCGTTTCTTTTTCTTTCTTCCCAAATAATTTTCCTAAAAAGCTCATGTTGTAAATTTAGTCAATATTTAAAAGAAAAACTCCCACCACGATGGAACGAGGCGGGAGTCAAAATTTTTAAAGCGAAAATACAAGTGTATTAGTAAAGTTGAAGATTTTTACTTTGCAGCAAGAAATTCTTTAACAAGGTCTTTGTGCACAATATTCTCTTTAAAAGTATAGGCACCTGTTTTAGGACTACGTATAGCCTTAATTACTTTAGTCCAGTTTTTTGCTTCAGCTGAAGCCTTTAAATCCTTTACTTTCGCGTTTTTAGAAGCTGATTTTGCCATGATTATTTAATTTCTTTATGAACTGTTACTTTTTTCAAAATTGGGTTGTATTTCTTGAACTCCAAACGATCTGGGGTGTTCTTTTTGTTCTTTGTAGTAATATAACGACTAGTTCCTGGTAAACCAGTAGTCTTGTGCTCGGTGCACTCTAATATTACTTGAACTCTGTTTCCTTTCCTTGCCATGATGGTATATTATAAGTTATACTTGAATTGAATGATTATATCTTATCGCCTTGGGCTCTAAGATCTTTAACTACAGAAGCTAAACCATTTTTATTGATGGTTCTAATCGCATCTGTTGATACTTTTAAAGTGATCCAGCGGTCTTCTTCTATGAAGTAGAAACGCTTCTTTTGCAAATTTGGAAGGAAACGACGTTTAGTCTTGATGTTGGAATGAGAAACACTGTTTCCAGACATCGGCTTCTTTCCTGTTAATTGACATACTCTAGCCATGAGAAATTATTTTTTACGGACGGCAAAGGTAAGTAAATAACAAATACCTTCCCATTTATTTTTGTGTTTTTTTGGCCTTTTACCTCAATTAAGGGTGAAAAAGGCTAAAATGTTGGTTTTCATTTCAATATAAGGCATTTTAGAAGCCTTAGGCATACATTTCTGCCCTTAGTTCTTGTACCCTTTTATCCTCCATATATTCATCAAAAGTCATCAATCTATCAATGATTCCTTTGGGGGTAATTTCGATCACTCTATTGGCCACTGTTTGCATGAAAGTATGGTCATGAGAAGTAATTAAAACCACTCCAGGGTAGTTTTGACAGCCTTCGTTAAAGCTTTGTATACTTTCTAAGTCTAAATGGTTCGTAGGTTGATCCAAAATAACCACATTCGGGTTTTGAAGCATCATTTTACTCACCATACAGCGTACTTTTTCTCCTCCACTTAAAACATTGGTCTTTTTGGATACATCATCCCCACTAAATAACATCTTACCTAAAAAGCCTCTAATAAAGGGCTCATCAGCGTCAGTGACATGGGTAGGTACATATTGTCTAAGCCAATCCATTAAAGTATAGGCTTCATTAAAAAAACTATTATGTTCCATAGGTAAGTAAGCACTAGTAATAGTGGTTCCCCACTCAAAACTTCCACCATCTGCTTTCCCATTGTTATTAATGATATCGAAGAAATAAGTAATCGCTAAAGGGTCTCTACTTAAAAATGCAATTTTATCATTTTTACTTACCGAAAAAGAAACGTCTTTAAATAACACACGCCCATCCACTTCTTTTTTTAATTTTTCTACATTCAAAATTTGATTGCCCACTTCACGAAGTGGTTGAAAAATAATACCTGGGTATTTTCTGTTAGAAGGTTCGATTTCTTCAATGGTTAATTTCTCTAATGCCTTTTTACGAGAAGTCGCTTGCTTGCTCTTACTCGCATTGGCAGAGAAACGCGCAATAAAATCTAACAAGGCTGCCCGCTTATCTTCATTCTTTTTATTCTTGTCCGACATTTGACGTGCCATTAATTGAGACGACTCGTACCAGAAAGAATAGTTACCAGTGAATGTTTTTATTTTAGAACGGTCAACGTCTGAAACGTGCGTACACACAGTATCTAAGAAGTGACGATCGTGACTAACTACTAATACTATATTTTGATAATCGGCTAAGAAATTTTCTAGCCATCCAATAGTTTCAATATCCAAACCATTGGTAGGCTCATCTAATAATAAGATATCGGGATTCCCAAATAGAGATTGCGCTAATAATACTCGAAGTTTAAAATTACTTGGAATATCTTTCATTAAATCTTGGTGCATCGATTCTTTCACCCCTAAATCACTTAATAAACTAGCCGCATTACTTTCAGATTCATATCCACCCATTTCTCCAAATTCAGCTTCTAATTCACCAGCTTTAATTCCATCTTCTTCTGTAAAATCTTCTTTAGCATATAAAGCATCTTTCGCATGCATTACTTCCCACATTCTTTTATGACCCATTAAAACTGTGTTCAAAACAGTTTGCTCATCAAATTCAAATTGATTTTGTTTTAATACAGCCATTCTTTCTCCTGGAGTTATTTCAACCGTGCCTTTATTGGGTTCAATTTCCCCGCTTAATATTTTTAAAAAAGTTGACTTCCCAGCACCATTGGCGCCAATGATGCCATAACAATTTCCTTTTGTGAAGCTAATATTAACTTCATCAAATAAAACCCTTTTACCATAGGCTAAGGTGACGTTTCTAGCACTAATCATTATTGAACTATTTTTGAGGCTGCAAAGTTACTCTTTTTTAATTTACCAATGGGCTCTAGCGCTAGCCGATACTGATAAATTTTCAAAATCCCCTTCAAGGTATTTATAATGCGCTGACATGGCAATCATAGCTGCATTATCGGTACAATATTGAAAAGCAGGTAAATAAATGGTAGATTTTGTTTTAATACCCAAAGCCTCCACACCAATTCTTAACCCACTATTCGCACTCACTCCCCCAGCTATACAAACTTGATGAATGCCCGTTAATTGAATGGCTTTTTTTAGTTGCTTCATTAAAATTTCTACAATGGTATATTGTACAGATGCACATAAATCATTTAAATTTTCTTGTATAAATTCAGGGCTTTGTTTTTGTAAAAAGTATAAAACACTTGTCTTTAAACCACTGAAGGAGTAATCTAAATTAGGTACATGTGGTTTTGCAAAAACAAAAGCGTTTGGGTTTCCCAATTTTGCCAACTTATCTAAAAAGGGGCCTCCAGGATAAGGCAAACCTAATAATTTAGCTATCTTATCAAAAGCTTCTCCTGCAGCATCATCAATGGTTTCCCCCAATATTTGCATGGAAGCAGCACTATTACATTGTACAATTTGAGTATGGCCGCCACTTACTGTCAAACATAAAAATGGGAAACTAGGTTTAGGATCATCAATCAAATTAGCCAATACATGCGCTTGCATATGATGCACTGCAATTAAAGGTTTGTTTAAAGCCAATGCCAATGATTTTGCAAACTGCGCCCCCACTAATAAACTTCCAATTAACCCTGGAGATTGTGTAAATGCGATGGCATCAATTTGATCCATTCTTTCCTGGTGATTTGCATTAGGGAAAGCTTCTTTTAAAGCAGTATCCACTACAGGTACAATGTTTTCCATATGTGCCCTACTTGCTAATTCTGGCACCACTCCTCCAAATTTTTCATGTACCAATTGATTGGCAATAAAGTTGGAAAGAATTTTACCATTTACAATTACAGATGCTGCCGTTTCGTCGCAGGACGACTCAATAGCCAATATAGTTATGGGTTTGTTGCTCACAACACGAAGATAAAGCTAAAAAATATACAAGGATTACTTAGTTCTGATCGCTTCTACCGGATTCATTTTGGCAGCAATGGAAGCAGGAATAATTCCAGAAACTACCCCCAAAATAATACAGATACTAAAAGCTAAAACAATAATACCTGGGGCGATGACAATGGTAAAAGGAAGTACTGAGCT
>CANHOY010000004.1 GCA_947462495.1 Bacteroidota bacterium | reverse complement strand
CTTTTTAGGGTATTTGCCATGGAAACAAATATAAGTTATCCCAATAGGAAGAAAAAGGAATTTTAACGAATGTGTAAAATTGAAAAAGGGATTGCCTACTTATCCACTTTATTAAGATAAACCACCCTCAGCCAAAAAGACCAACCTAGAATAAAACACAAACCGCCAAGGGGCGTGATGGGACCAATAAAACGTTTCAAAGGATGATCTGCAGAAGAAAGTATGGTTAAAAGGTATAAGGAACCGCTAAATAATATATTACCTACAATAAAAAAATGAGCAGCCCATCCTATCCCTTTTTGTTCCCCAATACCAAGGTCCTGTCGTTGGCTATAAATAGATAAAACAATAAGGGCCATCGCATGCATAAATTGATATCTTACCCCTGTTTCAAATATTTGTAATTGATCACTACTCACCATCGCTTTTAATGCATGTGCACCAAATGCGCCTAACAGCACCGACAGTGCCGCAAAAGACAATCCCCAAATAATTATTTTACGATGCATGTTGTAAAATTAACTTTTTTAAACCCGATTCTGTAATTTGATCCGATGTTAAACGATAATTGGCTTGTTGATAAAAAGCGTGTCGCTCCACTAATTTTTGTTGAATAAAATGGGCAATCTCCTCATTAGATAAATGAGCAATTAAAGGACGATGCGCTTTTTCTGATGCTAACCGTTGCACCAATATTTCTATCGATTCATCCAACCAGATCACCATTCCTTCTTTTTTCATCCAATTCATATTTTCATGGAAGCATGGCGTACCTCCTCCAGCAGCCAATACGTACTTTTTTTTCTCCTTAAACCATCTCAATATTTTGGCTTCTAATTTTCTGAAATAATCTTCCCCGTCTTCTTCAAAAATTTCGGAGATCGTTTTCTCTTCAGTCATCTCAATTAAATCGTCTAAATCATACCCTGCAGATTTAATCCATTTAGCAATTTTTTTTGTCCAGAATGTTTTTCCAGAACCCATCATGCCAATTAAAAATATTTTTTCTGCAGACATACTGTTGCGCTTCTTCTTAATTAAATATTATTTGAAAGCATTCAATCCCGTTATATCCATTCCTGTAATTAGTAAATGAATATCATGTGTTCCTTCATAAGTAATCACGCTTTCTAAATTCATCATATGTCTCATGATGGAATACTCTCCGGTAATGCCCATTCCACCTAACATTTGTCGAGCATCTCTTGCAATTTGTGCAGCAATTTCACAACTGTTTCTTTTAGCCATACTTATTTGTGCAGGCGTGGCACGACCTTCATTCATTAACACCCCCAATCTCCATACCATCAATTGCGCTTTGGTGATTTCGGTAATCATTTCAGCCAATTTTTTTTGTTGCAATTGAAAAGCAGCAATGGGTTTGTCAAATTGAATACGCTCTTTGCTATAACGCAAAGCAGTATCATAACAATCCATGGCAGCGCCTAATGCACCCCATGCAATGCCAAATCTAGCTTTGCTTAAACAACCTAATGGCCCTTTTAATCCTTTTACATTGGGTAATATATTTTCTTTAGGCACTTTTACATTATCAAAAACCAATTCCCCTGTAGCGCTAGCTCTTAAACTCCATTTACCATGTGTAGTAGGTGTTGTAAATCCTTCCATTCCTCTCTCCACGATGACTCCAATAATTTCTCCAGCTTCATTTTTTGCCCATACTACAGCTACTTCTGCAAAGGGCGAATTGCTGATCCACATTTTGGCGCCATTTAAAATAACATGGTCACCAGCCTCTTTAATATTGGTGATCATGCTAGATGGGTCTGACCCATGATCGGGCTCGGTTAATCCAAAACATCCCAACCATTCCCCCGAAGCCAGCTTAGGTAAATATTTTTTCTTTTGTGCTTCACTACCATAGGCATAAATTGGGAACATCACCAAAGAGCCTTGTACACTGGCAGTACTTCTAACACCACTATCTCCTCTTTCTAATTCCTGCATCATTATGCCGTAACTGATATAATCCAAGCCACCCCCGCCATATTCCACTGGAACAGTTGGACCAAAACAACCCATGTCCCCTAATTGTTTAATAATTTGTATTGGGAATTCGGCTCTTTGTGCATAGTCTTCTATAATGGGTGAGATTTCTTTTTTTACATACGCTCTAACTGCCGAACGCACCATGCGTTGCTCTTCTGTAAGCAATTCATCTAATTGAAAATAGTCAGGCGATTCAAATAAGTCGGTTCTAACTGCCATAATGTATACTTTTAAGTAATAAACAATCTATTGCAAAGGTAACCGAAACGGGAGTAAAAAAGTATATTTACAACACAATAATTATCATGCGAAAAGTAATCACCCATTTAAGTTTCTACGTTTTACTTGCCATTATTACGGGTGTTCTCTTAGGTATCTATTACCCAGCAATGGCCATTCAACTTGAACCGCTTGCTAAATATTTTATAAGCCTTATTAAAATTTTCACATACCCCATCATTTTTCTTACCGTTTCATTAGGTATTGCCAGTATGGGGGATTTGAAAAAAGTGGGACGTATAGGAATAAAATCTCTTGTTTATTTTGAAATAGTAAGTACCCTTTCCTTAGCCATTGGAGTTTTTATAGCACTTTGGCTTCAGCCAGGAAATATAAATAAAGATGGATTGCAAATGCAAGATCCTTCCAAATATACACAAGCCACTCAATTTAATTTATGGGCTATTGTTAAACAAAATACCAATTTGCAAATTTTATTATTAGCTATTTTGCTGGGCTTTATGTTGAACTTTTTGACAAAGCGCGAAAAATACATTCATCAATTGGGTAGATTAACTCATTATGTTTTTATTGGTTTAAAATATGTAATGTACCTAGCGCCCATTGGGGCCTTAGGGGGCATGTCTTTTGCTATCGGCAAGTATGGTTTAAAAACACTAATCCCTTTAGGTAAGTTAATGGGCACCATGTATTTAACCATGGCTTTTTTTATTGTAATAGTACTTGGTCTAATTTTGAAATATTATCAACTTTCTATTTTTAAATTAATCAAAAGTATTAAAGAGGAATTGCTCATTGTATTTGCTACTTCTTCCTCTGAGCCTGCAATGCCTTCTCTAATGAACAAATTAGAAAAAATGGGTTGCTCTAAATCGGTAGTAGGATTGGTGGTGCCCACCGGGTACTCCTTTAATTTAGATGGCACTTCCATTTATTTATCCATGGCCGTTATTTTTATTGCCCAATTATACAATGTACCATTAAGCACTGGCGAAATAGTGACGATGATTTTAATTTTAATGCTTACTTCCAAAGGAGCCGCCGGGGTGACAGGAAGTGGTTTTATTGTATTGGCCTCTACCTTAGCCACGCTTCAAAAAATACCGATTGAAGGATTGGCCTTTTTATTAGGCGTTGACAAATTCATGAGCGAAGCACGTGCTATTACTAATATCATTGGCAATAGTGCCGCTACCTTAGTCATTTCAAAATCGGAAGGAGAAACGATTCACTTACACTAACAGGGACTTCATTTCCTGTGCATATTGTTTTGCGGACATGGCTGCTTTTTCAGCAAAGTCATTTTCGCTGCTCGCAAAAATGATGGCCCTACTTGCATTCACTAATAATCCAATTTCTTTATTTTTCCCGTACTTAGTAACTTCTTCTAAACTTCCTCCCTGCGCACCCACCCCTGGCACTAATATAAAATGTGCTGGAATAATTTTTCTTATGCTTTCCAATTCTTTTGCTTTAGTAGCTCCTACCACAAACATTATTTGATCTGCTGTACCCCATGATGCTACTTGTTCTAAAACTGATTCGTATAAAAATTGACCAGATGCTAATTTTTGTTGTTCAAAGTTTTGACTGCCTATATTAGATGTTAAGCCAAGCACAATGGTACACTTATTGGTATAACCTAAAAATGGATCAATACTGTCCTTACCCATATAAGGAGCTACCGTAATGGCATCAAAAGGCAACACTTCAAAAAATGTTTTCGCATATTGCGCGGAGGTATTGCCAATGTCTCCTCTTTTAGCATCGGCTATTGTAAAATGAGTACTTGGAATATGCGCTAAGGTTTCCTCCATCGCTTGCCAACCCTTTACTCCTAGAGATTCATAAAAAGCAGTATTGATTTTATAACTTACACAATATTCAGCAGTCGCATCAATAATTACTTTATTAAAATCAATCACCCCCTGCGCCGTTTTGGGAAACCCTTTTGGCAATTTATCTAAATCGGTATCTAACCCAACACATAAATAAGATTGCTTTGCTTTAATACTGTCAACTAGCTCTTTTTTAGTCATATTTTATTTTTGCACTTTAACTACCCGGTTAGTTTTAACAAATACTTTATAGCCCCAAGGTAACAATTCAAACTGATTTATATTTTGAACATTTTGTTTTGTAAACAAATCTGTATAAATATTTGACCCTTTTTCTAATTCTAATTGAACCTGATTCGCTTGGTTGGATAAATTTAATACCACTACTACTTGGTCATTTTCAGCCACTCTTTGATAAGCCATTACAGCATTCGGGTTATTCACTTTTATTCTGCTAAATTTTGCTGCCTCCCCAAATGCCTTATTGGATTGTCTTAAGTGCAATAAAGTACTATAAAAAGGTGCACGCTCGTATTTACTAAATGGCATCGGATCTTTTTCAAAAAACTGAATGGGCCTTAAAACTGGTTCTTCTTGACCACTATAAATAAGGGGCAAGGTTCTATGATAAGTTTGAGACAAAATGGCGAAGGGTGCATGAATGGCTCCAGGCATGGTTCCATAATCTGCTTTATTCCATGAATTTTCATCATGATTACTGGTAAAATACAAGCGCCAAGCACCCTTTACAAAACTAGTATCAATCACATTAAATATAGAATCTAATGCGGTTACTCCCTTCTGTCCTGCAGCAATATCTTTAAAAATATTGTATTCTCTCCAAGTATAGGTTGCATCAAAGCCTGCTGGATGCAATGCTGCATCATCTGCTTCAGCTAAAAAAAACAAGGGTTTAATTTTTTTTAAGGAAGCAATACACTTGTACCAGAAACTGGTAGGTACGCCCCAAGCAACGTCCACTCTGAAACCATCGATGTTGGTATTATTTACCCAATAGCGCATAGAGTTAATCATACTATCCTGCATCTCCACATTGGCAAAATTCAATTCACGGGTATCTGACCAATCAGCCGTAAAAGTTGGATTTCCTAAACTATCTTTTTCATAAAAGTCGGGATGCGTAGTTAACCACTTATTATCTGCACCACTATGATTGGGGACGTAATCAATAATTGCCTTCATCCCTAATGTATGCACTTGATTGACTAATTTTTTAAAATCTTGCAAGGTTCCAAATTCTGGATTGATACCAGTATAATCGGCTACCGCGTAATAAGAACCTAATGTTCCCTTTCTGCCAATTTTTGAAATGGGTTGAATGGGCATAAACCAAACCGTTTGCACGCCCATTGCTTTTAACCTAGGTAGGTGTTTAGCAAAAGCATTGAAGGTTCCTTCTTGTGTATATTGGCGAATATTTACTTCATAAATATTGCCTTGTTGCATAAAGGTAGGATGCTTTTGTTGCGCTTCTGATTGAATCACTATGCAAAGACCCACCAATAGAAATAGCTTTTTCATTGTATACCTATTTTATTAAATGTAAAATTAATATAAAGCAAGCAAGATGCCAATTATACAAAAACAAGGTTTAAGGAATTATAATTTGGCTTAACTTTGAGTATGATGGGTAAAAATAATATAAAGGCTTTAGTGGTTATCATTCTAATATTCCTCCAATGGGGCTGTAGTAATTTATCGAATAACGAAATGGCAGATAATGCTTTAGATGGAGGTAGGTATTTTTTAGAAAGCTGTAACCAAGGAGATTTCAAGAAAGCCAATTATTACCTATTGGAGGGTTCAGAGAATCAAAGCTTATTGAAAGACATTTCCACCGACTATTTCGCATTAGACAAAGAAGGAAGGCAACAATTAAGGCAAGCCTCTATTCAAATTAATGAAATAAAGGCCTTGGATAACCATCAAACAATTATTAATTATCAAAGCTCATTAGATAAAGTACCCCATCAAATTAAAGTCATTAATACCCCATCAGGATGGAAAGTAGACTTAAAATATTCCTACACAGATAAATAATAAACAAAAAAATGTATATTTGCACTCGAATAAAACACCATCTTTAAAATTTATATTATCTGCAAAATGGAAGCACAAAAAAACACAAAAAAATACTGGGCAATTTGTTTTACATGGACTGTAATTTTAGTCGCCTTAATTATTTTTAAAAGAGAATTCTTCTGGTTGGCTCTTCCAGGCACTTTCACTTATTTTGCAAAAGCAATGGATTTATTTTAAATTAATCTCATTCAAATTTACCATATTAAAAAAGCCCTCTGAACAACCAGGGGGCTTTTTTAGTTTAGCTACTATCCAATTTATTTTAATACAGATAAGGCGGCGTCGATATAAGAAAAATTCTCAGGTTGAAAATGATGTATGGGCTTGATTACTTTTGATTCTCCCAATCTTACTACCACCGCGTTTTTTTCTTTAATAATAAAAACGTATTGCCCAAACAAACCATTTTGTTCAGCCACTTTTAAACCCTTATGATTGAATATCCAATATTGATATCCATAAAAATCTACAGGGTTATTATTTTCATAGGTATCTTTTAAATAGGATGCAGGAGAAGTAGCCGCTTGTATGTAATTTTTAGAAACAATTTGCTTTTCGCCCCACTTCCCATCATTCAAAACCAATTGACCAAATCTGGCATAGTCTCGTGCAACGCCATTAAAACAACAAAATGCTTTTTCATGCTTTTTGTCTCCATCTAAAAGCCATAAAGCATCTGCTTCTGCCCCCATCGGTTTCATAAAACGCTCACTTACTAGGCTTGAAATATTTTCTCCAAAAGCTTTTTCTACAATAAAGCCTAATACTTGGGTATCAGCGCTACGATATTGCCAAGTAGAACCAGCAGGTTCTTTATATTTTAATTGATCGATTAAATATTGTTCATCATCTCCATAATAGGCGGATGCATTTAAACTAAAATATCCTAAGTCAGATTCAACATAATTGGTACCTGAGCTCATGGTTAATAAATCTTTAATGCGCACTTTTTCTAAGCCATTGGTTTTAAAGTGTGGGACATAATTACCCACTGGCTCATCCAATGATTTTATTTTGCCTTCTTCCAATGCTATGCCAATTAATAAAGAAATCATGCTTTTGGCCGCTGAAAAAGAACCACTCAAAGTTTTAGGGGTATAGCCATCCCAATATTTTTCATATAATAATTTCCCATCTTGAAAAACAAGAAATGCATGGGTGTCATTTGAATCGATAATTTTCATTATTGAATCTGGGATAACCCCTTTATTGTAATTCGAATCCAAGGGCCAAAATTGAGGTGTATTTCCACTTGCTACTAAACGGGTTGGATGTGTTTTATAGTCATGAATGGAATGCTTACCCCAAATTACAAAGTTTTTTAAGTGTGAAAATTGTGGCGTAAAAGATAACCCTCCTATTATAATAATAATTAAAGTAAGGCCTAGTATGATTTTTTTTAGCATAAAAGCGAAATTTTAGTTTTATTTGCAAGCTGCTACAACTAAATCTAATAAAACCTGTTATTTAGTTGAGCCAATCGTACACTAAATTTAAAATAAAATAATTAAAATAAAATGCATTCAAGCCAATTTCAAGAAATTATTAACAAAAGAAGGTCTAATAGAAAATTTGATCCCCTGGTTGAAGTGCCAGATGAAGTCATTAAAAAAAGCTTGGAACGGGCTATTTTATCCCCCAATAGTAGCAATATGCAACTTTGGGAATTTTATTGGATTAAAAGTGAAGCAGAAAAAAGTAAATATGAAGCATTGTGCCTAGGACAATCTGCAGCTAAAACGGCCAAGCAAATTGTGGTTTTTGTAACTAGAAAAGATTTATGGCAAAAAAGAGCAAAATGGAATTATGACCGCTTAAAAGCAGGCATACAAGGAGAACCCAACAAACTTCAAAAAAGAGGTCTTGATTATTATGGGAAACTGATGCCCCTAGCTTACCGTTCAGATATATTTGGGGTATTTGCTTTTGTAAGAAGATGCATTAGTTTTTTTATGGGGCTTACCAAACCCTTTATTCGAATGGGTGGAAAAGCAGATCAAAGAATTACGGTACATAAATCTTGCGCATTGGCAGCACAAACATTTATGTTATCTATAACTGCTGAAGGATTTGAGTCTTGCCCCATGGAAGGATTTGATGAAGTAAGGGTAAAAAAAGCATTACAACTCCCTGCAGGAGCTGAAATTAATATGATTATAGGTGTAGGTAAAGGAACAGAACAAGGTGTTTGGGGTCCTAGATTTAGAGTGCCTTACGAAGAAGTCGTATTTGAAAGATAAAAAAAAGACCGCTCTAATAGCGGTCTTTTTTTTATTCGTATTGCGAATATACTAAAATGTAGCAGAAGCCTGCAATTAACTAGTTTTTAACGCCTTTTCAATTGAAAAAATTAGCGTCGCTCTATGCGCTTTCGTTTCTTCATTACCCATATTGGCATTAGCCAATTTAGATTTTAATTTTTTCAAAGTATAATACACAGCCGATTTGGAAACCTGATCCAATCCTGAATTATCTGCCAGCAATTGAATATTCATTTTTACAAATGAATTTTGTAAGTATTGTCTGTACACATTTACATTTCCATTGATATCTGCATCAAATATATTTTTTACCAAATCATTCATTACATCAGCAGTAGCATACTCATTACCATACAATCTTGTATTAGTTATTCTTTGCAAAGTGGCTGGATGTAAAATTTGATCCAATGCGGTGGTTGATAATGCATTTAAACTAGCGGTGGCTTTGTAATCCTCACCTCTACCTTGATTAAATCCTCTGCGTTGTATTTGTAAATAAGGAAACACTTTCGCGTCTGAAGCAAAAGCATCTGGTGCAAAAACATATTTTCCCAAAGAGGCCATTGCTTTTTTCTGAATAGCAAAAGGGGCAGGTGTATAAGGCTTCTCAGATGATTTTTGTTCTGGGAAAGAACGGTCTATATAGATACCACCAATATAGCGACTCACTGCAGCAATCATATTTCTTCTTTGGCCTAAAAGACTGCCATATCTCGTTCTTAATTCCGCATAGGATTTTCCAGTTTTAGAATACTTGGTCACCAACTTACCCATTAAATTATTTACAATTTTAAAACGGTCTTCAGCATAGGCTATAGCATCGTTTGTAAAATCATTGGTGTTAATTCTTGGATCAATACCTGAACCGGGAGCACGCATATCATCCCCATCATTGCCAAAAGCTAAATAAGGTTCTGTACTTCTTGATAAGATTTTATTTAAACCAGCTTCTTCTTCATCCCCTTTAAATGGTCTATACCCAAACTCTATAGCCCATAAATCATAGGGTCCTGCTTTAGTGGTATAAAAATCTCCTTGTTTTGTTTTATCTAATGCAATGTTAATAGCAGGGTAATCCATCACAGAACCCATGGTACCAATACTATGCGTAATAGTCGTATTATTCACTTCACTAGGAGACAACATTTGACTACTTTTCATATTGTGATTTAGACCTAATGTATGTCCCATTTCATGCATAATTAAGTAAGTCAAAAATTGCTTGTGCATTAATTTTATTTCAGCTGGAGTGGCTTCATTTACTTCTAATACGGTAAGCCCTGCACTATATTGCGCTTTCAATTCATTCGCTAGGTTGCAATTATCTTTCATTACCAAATGTGGAATATTCGATGTAGAAAGAGGAACTGCATTGGAACTATTATATAATTCATCGTTAATTGGTGTGGCACTTCCTGAAAACCATTCAACAGTAATATCTGCGCCTAATATTTGTCCAGTCCTTGGGTTAACAAAGCTTGGCCCGATGGCACCATAAGAAGGTTGTGAAGAAGCCACCCATCTAATTACATTGTAATGAATGTCAGCAGGATCCCAAGTAGCCGTATCAGGCATGATTTTCATTTCAAGTGCATTTTTAAAGCCTGCTTTTTCAAAGGCTTCATTCCACTTCATTCCTGATTCATATACAATTTGTCTGTATTCTAAAGGCGTGGTATTTTCAATCCAATACACCAAAGGTGTAACGGGTTCACTCATTGCTGCAGCAGGCTCTTTTTTCTGCAAATCCCAACGATGAATCATGTCTTTATAGGGAGTTGGGCTTATACTAGTTTGGTCGTTACGTTCAGACATAAAATAACCAACTCTAGGATCATCTTTTCTTGAAACAAAATTATTGTTGGGCATGGCAATGAAACTATGTTGCATGCGCACTCTAACATAACGAGGATCTGCTACATCAGGACCTCCATCATTGGTTGTATTCGGATTGTCATAAGAAAGATCTACTACTACATCAGTATTATCACTAAAAGAACGCAAATGCGCATATTTAGATTTAGCTAGATTTAAGTTTCCTAAATTAAAAATATTGGCAGAAGCTGGTCCTGGAGGAAAATTAGGTTTTACTGGATCTAATTTTTCACTTAAAAACAATCCGTCGGCATTGACTAAATAACCTAAAGAATCTTCAAGAATAAACTTATCGGAAAAGAAAATTGCTTCTGGCTTGTCTACATTAGCACTTTTGCTAACTGGATTATTTTTATCATAAAATAAACCTGTATTTACAATCTCAAATTCTATCTTATCAAATGCTTTTTTTATTTTAAAAACTAAATTGGAGCGATGCATGCTCTGATTTAAGAATAAAGTGGTTGGACCACTTATTGAAAAACTTTCATAAATAAATTCTTTTCCAAGTTGATCTTTCCTAATATACATTTGAACATTCCCCACCGCAGTATCTTGATACAAGGTAAATAGCCCGGTATTTTTTGATTGCCCTTTTACCTTTTCTGCGAGGGTAGGTTTTTTACTCACTGCTTTAGAAGTATCTGCCTTCTCCACAATTTTGGAAGGCAACGCCGGTTGAGCAAAAGAGTTGGATACCGCTAAAATGATCACTAAAAATAACATCAAATATTTTTTCATACACTTGTTTTTGGGCGTTCAAAATACACCTAATTTGATAAAAAGCATTTAAAACTGATAGATTATTTCCGTTTTTTCCATCAGAAATAGAATTTTCTGAAAAATAAAGTGTTTACGTTTAAATTGTATAATTAACTTGTATTAATTTACTTGAAATTAACCTCCATGGACCGTCAAAATTTTATTAAAAATTCTAGTATTTTAACCTTAGGATTGTCTTTTTCTAAATTATATTCTCCTTTGCTTATGAAAGATGAAAACGTGGGTACCAATTGGGCCGGCAATTTAGCTTATGCTGCAAAAAATATTGTTTTCCCAAAAACGATTGATGAACTCCAAAAAGAAGTACTAAAAATAAATAATGGAAAAGCTTTGGGATCAAGACATTCATTTAACAATGTCGCAGATACACCAACTACTTTAATTTCCACTTCCTATTTAGATAAAATAATAAGTATTGATACCAAACAATCTTTGGTTTGGATTGAACCAGGCATAAAATATGGAACACTTGGTATTTACTTGGATAAAAAAGGTTTTGCTTTACATAATTTAGCCTCCCTCCCACATATATCGGTAGCAGGAGCTAGTGCCACTGCCACCCATGGCTCTGGAGACCAGAACGGTAATTTATCCACTGCCGTTCAAGCTTTAGAAATTATGAAAGCAGATGGGACTATTATTAAATTAAATAAAAAAGATCCTGAATTTTATGGAGCTGTTGTAAACCTTGGCGCCTTGGGCATTGTGACCAAAATGGCATTGTCCATCCAACCTACTTTCCAAGTGACGCAAGAAGTTTTTGAAAATTTACCCATGAGTCAACTAGAACAAAATTTTGATGCTATCTATCAATCTGGTTACTCCGTAAGTATGTTCACCCACTGGATAGATAAAAATATTACCCAGGTTTGGGTAAAGAAAAAAGTAGATGGAAAACCAACAAAAAAAATAAAAAATTTTTTTGGCGCGACCGCTGCCACGACCAACCTTCATCCAAATAAAGTCAACTCCCCTATTAATTGTACCGATCAAATGGGTGTACCAGGACCATGGTATGATCGATTACCTCATTTCAAAATGGGATTTACACCTAGCAATGGCGCCGAGTTGCAGTCTGAATTTTTTGTTCCTCGTGTGCATGCTTATAAAGCCATTATGGCGGTTGAAAGTTTACATAAAATCATTTATCCAAGTTTATATGTTACTGAAATTAGATCCATCGCTGCAGATAATTTTTGGTTAAGCCCCGCCTATCAACAAGATATAATTGCCATCCATTTTACTTGGAAACCAGAAACAGAAAAAGTTATGAAAATTCTTCCTTTGATAGAGGAAAAATTAAAGCCCTTCAACTACAGGCCGCATTGGGGAAAACTTTTTACAATTGAAGCTTCAGCATTACATAGCCGTTACCCTAAGTTTAAAGACTTTTTAGCATTGGCCAAGAAAATGGACCCACAAGGGAAATGGAAAAACAATTTCTTAAATAGAAATATATACGGATAAGGTAGAATAAGCCTATACGTGTTTCCTTATAGGCTTATTCTTAATTGTTTGCATTTAAAATTCGCAAATCCATTAATCCAGCAATTCCAAGATTTTTAAGTCCATGTAGTTTAACTGTAATCAATTCCTTACCTAATTTTGCTTCTTGTGGAATACGAATACGCAAATTGTTTTCATCAGACAACTTTACGGAAGGATCTACAACAAAAATTTGTTGACCATCAATTAATATTTCGAATTTCCCTGCTTTATCCAGTCCAGATCTAAACATCAAATATAAATCTTGCTTTTTCGCGGGATCCGTTTTCATCTCAAAATTAATATACCCGCCTTTATTTATTGATCTCCATTTTAAATGTCCTTTCTTCTCCACCAATGAATTCACCGATTCAATTTTATGCACTTTTTCAGATTCAGTATTGCCAAGCAAAACACTGTCCGTTGTTGATTGTATTAATGAAATATGGTTAAGGGAATCATTCAATAACTGTTTTAATTCTGCTGAATATTCTTTTACAGTGGGCAGATGTCGAAAATATAGTTCATACCTGCTAAAGTGTATTCTATTATAAGGCATGAGTGTGATGGGCGAACCGGAAATATTCAAATTCGTTTTGAAGGATAAAGCTGCGGTATTTTCTTTTACAATATTTTTATCAATACTTTCAAATGAACCAAACAAGGGAGGAGCAGCCGTAACAGGAACCTCTATTTCTGCTTCTTGATTAAGTCCAAGCCAAAAGTCTGATTTTTTCAACCCATGATTATCTACTTTAGCACCTAATACAATGGGGCCATAACGAACAGTTAAAAAAGTTTCATCCCCTTTCAATTTTTCTACATATAGTTGGGAAGGTATTTCCACCGTTATTACATCCCCATTTACCCATGTTCTATTTATAGAAGCATAGGATCCAATTGTAGATTTGATAGCTTGAACTTTACCATTCACTTTTATGATAAACCCTTTTTCTTGTACCCAATAAGGATGGCGAATTTTTAAATTAAATTGAGTTGGGTTTTTAACAGTGACTATAAATTTAGTAGCATCTTTATCAGGAAAATTTGTCTCTTGCATTAGCTCAACACCAAGTTGATTCCATTTCACAACAGAAGGAATAAATAAATTAACAAATAAATCTCGATTTTGGTATGCATAAATCATTTTAGAGAATTTGGCAGGAGCTTCTAATCCTGTACCAGTGCAGCACCAAAAAGATTTGTCAGGACTCCCATAGGCTTTATAATGTCCTGGTCGCATCGAAGTAAAATAAGCACACATCCCCTGCTCCGGTTCATAATTTGCTAGGATATGATTGTACAATATTTTTTCATAATAATCAATTTTTTCAGCCTCTCCATAATTCTCATACAGAATCTCGGTTAAACGCATCATGTTGACCGAATTGCAAGACTCTGGCCCTCCAGTTCGATTAACCCTATTCACAAAATCTGATTCTGGAAAAAAATGTTCGCCTGTACTGTTGCCCCCATTAATCCAAGTGTGCTTATTGACAACTGTTTTCCAAAAGAACCTACTTGCATTAGTATAAGTAGTATCTCCGTTGTATAAATACAAATTTTCAAAGCCAGTGAACTTAGGTATTTGGGTATTCGCATGCCATCCATTCAAAATGTCTTTTTTTTGAGACAAAGGAATCAACATGTCTTCATCGTTTAATTGACTTGCCCAATTAAAATATTTTTTATCGCCTGTTAGCTTATATACTTGAATGAATGATTCATTAATGGAGCCATGTTCACAAACAAGTAACTCTTGAATTTGCTCATTTGAAAGTTTATCAAGTACCTCCTGTCCAAACCAATTGGCCACATTAATCAATATTTCTTTAGACAAGGGTAATGGACAATATTGATTTACACTATACAAGCCTAGCATAATTTTGTTTAACACATATACAGGCTCCCAACTATGATTGATCAAGGGATTAGAGGTTTTAAAATTACCTGCAACCACTTCTTCAAAAACTCTTTTCCCATTGATGGTTGCTAATAAATAACCATTCCTATTGGCTTCTTGACATTCTTTAAGGCCTTGTAAAGTATAGTTTAGTTTTTCAATTATTTTTTCATCCTGCGTGGAAGCATACATCATTGACATAGACGATAAATAGAAACCCATAATGTGCCCTGGCAAAGGCCCTTCACCCCAAATATCTTCAGACTCCCAAGAAGGGTATGGCGCTGCTTTTGGAGTAAGACCGGCCTCTCTACGAAACCAAGATAACAAACGATCTGGTTCTAAGGTTAATAAGTAATCATGATCCAAATCTTGAATATGTTTAAAATCCGAAGCCAGCAATCTCACATCAGAAAGTGGAAAAAAATTTACTGTAGATTTAAATGAATCTGATTTTAACTGCGCGCGAGTTGAATTAAAACAAAGTAGAATAGAAAAAGTAAGCAATACTAAAATCTTAAAATTAGTTTTCATAAGTATAGATCTTAAATGGTTAAAAAAATCGATTTTATATACAACAAGATCAAATGATGCAAACTTACCATAACTCCATCATCATTATGTAATTTAATCAATTTAATTCAAAAGTGAACACCGCTCCTACCCTTTTTCAAGTAATACGCATTTAACTATTCCACTTTATACAATCCAGATTAATTAACCTCATTTACCCCAATTATATTTTTATTATTTTAAAAGTAAAATTTGATTACATTTATAACTTCATGCTCGGCCTAAAAACATTTCTATGCATCACTTCTTTTTCAAATCAATTTTTAATTTAAAAAAAATGAACAAGCCCCGTCTCCTATCAAGTTTTATTTTATTGTTTTTTCTACAAGCCACCTCTATTGTTTTTGCTCAAGGTTTTGGAGATAAAATTCTTTTTAACGATCGATGGTCCTTCCATTTGGGAGATATAGAATATGGTGGCATAGAACATCTCAATCATTCTAATTGGAGAGTATTAGATGTTCCACATGATTGGAGTGTGGAGGGTGTGGCCAGTAAAAATAATTCAAGCTGTAGTGGATTTTTAGCAGGAGGTATTGGCTGGTATAGAAAAAGTTTCGACATGCCCTTAGATAAAAAAGGAGAACAAGTTTATGTATATTTTGAAGGGGTATATAATAATAGTGAGGTTTTTATTAATGGAATAAATGTTGGTAAAAGACCTAATGGCTATATTTCATTTATGTATGATCTTACGCCTTATTTAAAATTTGGAGAAAAAAATACCATTGCAGTAAAAGTAAATCATAGCGAAGATGCGGATGCACGCTGGTACAATGGCTCAGGAATTTACCGAGATGTTTATTTAGTTTACGCAAAGCCTGTACATATTGATTTATGGGGTGTTTATTATACCACTGAACAAACAGGAAATAGCAGTAATGTTAAAATAGAAACGAATGTTGTAAATACAAAGAGTAAAGATGGCGCCATCATTCCACTGACGGTAAAGCAGGAATTGTTGGACGCAACGGGAAAAATAGTTGCTTCCACTATCACTAAATCCCAAGTCGTTGATAAAAGTAAAGTAAGTCAAAGCCTAAAATTTTCAAATCCAATATTGTGGACTATCCATGCACCCTATTTATATACTTTGGAGACCACAATATTTTCAGGGAAAGAGGCGCTAGATAAAACAATTACAAAAGTAGGTATCCGCACCCTTTCTTTTGATGCCAATAAAGGATTTGCATTAAATGGCGTCTCTGAAAAATTGAAAGGGGTTTGTATACACCATGATGCTGGAGCATTAGGCGCTGCAGTACCTAAAGAAGTATGGCAACGTCGACTAAAAGTATTGAAAGATATGGGAAGTAATTCCATTCGCTTGTCTCATAATCCACAAGCACCCTACTTATATGATCTTTGTGACGAAATGGGAATCATGGTCATTGATGAAGCATTTGATGAATGGGAATATCCAAAACATAAATGGCTAACCGGTTGGAATGATGGAGAACCAGGTTTACAAGGAGGTGCTTCTTTTTTTAATGAATGGAGTAGTAAAGATTTAAAAGATATGGTATGCCGTGATAGAAATCATCCCTCTGTAATTATGTGGAGTATTGGAAATGAGATTGATTATCCTCAAGATCCATATTCACATCCTATTTTAAACCAAGAAGGAATTCGTCAAAAACACAGAGCCGGTCATATTGTTACTCAACCAAGAGCTGAAAATATGGGAATCATTGCTAAACAATTAGTAGCGATTGTGAAACAATTTGATCCTTCCCGCCCTACTACAGCAGGTTTGGCTGCTCCCATTATGTCCAATGAAACCGATTACCCGAAAGCATTGGATGTAGTTGGATATAATTATACAGAGAGCAGGTATGAAATTGATCATAAAACCTACCCAGATAGAATTTTTTACGGAAGTGAAAACGGAAGTGATTTAGAGGCATGGAAAGCTGTTACTAAAAATGACTTTATCCTTGGTCAGTTTTTATGGACAGGTTATGATTTTTTAGGAGAATCAGGCACTTGGCCAAGTAGAGGATCAACAGCAGGGCAAATTGATTTGTCAGGAAATTTAAAACCTCAAGGGTATTTTAGAAAATCATTATGGTCTTCAACACCGATGGCCTATGTTGGAACCTATGTTTATAAGCAAGAAAATAAACCATCCACCCATGCCCCTGCTTTGTGGAATTATAAAGAAAATGATAAAATAAGAGTGGTGGGTTATACCAACTGTGAAGAGGCTGAACTTTTCTTAAATGGCAAAAAAGTAGGTGATCGAAAAACTTACGATAATGCTACTGGTATTATATTCTGGGATATCCCTTATGCAGCAGGAAAATTAGAAATGATGGCCTTTAATAAGGGCATTCAAGTGGCTAGTTCTATTATTGAAACCGTAGACAAACCTGCATCTATTTATGCAGAAGCGGATAAGAAAAAATTTATAGCAAAGGGAGAGGTAGCACACATTAGCATATCGATGAAAGACAAGGCTGGACATCTGGTTCCATTTGCTGATACTGAACTTACATTCCAATTATCTGATAATGCAATTTTATTGGGTACAGAAAATGCTTCTAGCGTTCTTCCAGACAACTTTAAGGATAATATTCAAAGGTGTAAGAACGGGAAATTGCTATTATATGTACGCTCCATTGATCCTTCAAAACCAGCCTATGTGAAAATTACTGCTCCATTATTTGAAGAGGTAGTGGTTGCTTTGTAATTTTTAAAAAAGAAGTGTTGATATATAAAAAAATTAGATATATAAAATAAATTATAACAATAAATTATAACAATAAATTAGGTCGATTTTACTAATTAACTCTAAGCCTACCCTAAAGGGAGTTCTATTGAAAAATAGAGCTCCCTTTTTTTGTGAGACAAAATAATTTTTCTATCTCATAAACATGTACAATATCCCTCCTTGGCATAATATAGACATAATTCTAAGCATAAAAAAACTAATGCTTGTACTCATTTGTTAAGAAAAACATAATTCTTTTTGGCAATGTGAACTAGACTGACTAATTTAAACTAACGTTTGCGCAATCGTTTGCACACATAACAAACGTTTTCGGAATTTGAAAAGAAATACAACGATACACGATATTGCCCAAGCGTTAAAAATAACGTCAGGTTCTGTTTCAAGAGCATTGAATAATTATTCTCGTATTAGTATTGAAACCAGACTTTTAGTTAAAGAAAAAGCATTAGAGCTTAATTATCAACGTAACAAAATCGCTTCCTCTCTTCGATCTGGAAAATCAAACACTATTGGGGTAATGATACCTAGTGCGCAAATGAATTTTTTTGGATCTGTTGTTCATGGAATAGAAATGGAAGCAACAAGCAAAGGATATAATATTTTATTATACCAAACAGAAGAGACTACCCTACTAGAAAAAAAGGCAATCAATGCTTTTATGGGAGCCAGAGTAGATGGGATATTGGCATCCATTGCAAAAGAAACTACCGATTATAAACATTTCGAAGAACTAAATAGTAATTCAAAAAATATACCCTTGGTTTTATTTGATAGAACCTTTGCTGATTTGAATGTACCCGCCGTATTGATTGATGATTACAAGGGGGCTTATATGGCAACAGAACATTTGATTCATCAAGGGTATACGAAGATTGCACATGTATCTGGACCTCAGCAACTACTCAATTTTCATAGAAGGCTACTAGGCTATAAGGATGCTTTAAAAGCAAATAATATTGCTTTTGACAAAAAATTAATTTACGCTGGGAATTTATCAATTCAATGCGGAATAGATTCTTTAGATTATTTTTTTAGCTTAAACAACAAGCCTGATGCTGTTTTTGCTACAGAGGATTTCACAGCACTTGGTATAATCAAAGGATTAAAAGAAAGAAATATAAATATTCCAAGAGATTTTGGTTTGATCGGTTTTGCAAATGAAATTTTCGGCGAACATATTAGCCCTTCCCTCTCAACAGTAGACCAACAAACGGTAGAAATGGGTAAACAAGCTGTAAGCCTATTAATTAATATGATTAATGCCGAGAAAAATATACCTGTAAAGAAATATGAGAATATTGTTTTGAACCCAATCATGATCAAAAGAGATTCTACCAATATTCAATTAAAAAAAATACTAAATAAAAATTTTAACCCAGGAATTTTCCAATCACAACAAAAAACGATAGATAGCCTTATGAATGATTCTTAAACATAATTCTATTCGTAGAATTATGTAGACAATTAAACACCCCAATTATCAAAATTAAAAACTTGCTTTTATGACCAAAAACATTAAAAATGTAGGGAAATTAGGCTCCTGGTTAGTAGTATTGTTCAGTATCTTTCTGACAATATCTGCACAGGCAAACAATCCATTGAGCACTAGCCTGGATAAAAAAATCACCGGTAAAGTTACCGATGAAAGCGGAAGCCCATTGGCCTCTGTGTCTGTATCAATTAAAGGTACCACCAAAGGTGCTAATACAGATCAACAAGGTACTTTTACACTTTCAGTTCCAAATGACAGAACTATTTTAGTAGTATCAAGTGTAGGATACGAAACTCAAGAGTTTCGTGTTGGTACAGCTACTGAAATTGGTGTAACACTTAAAGCTGCTATTGGAAAATTGGATGAAGTAGTAGTAGTAGGTTACGCTTCTCAAAAGAAAGTAACGCTTACTGGTGCTGTTGCAGTAGTAAAAGGAACTGAACTTGCTAAATCACCTGCTGTTAACCTTTCTAACTCCATCGCTGGTCGTTTACCAGGTGTAGTTGCGGTTAATGGTAGTGGTGAACCAGGATATGATGGGTCTGCCATCCGTATTCGTGGATCAAATACATTAGGAAATAACGACGCCTTAATCGTTATTGACGGAGTTCCAGCTCGTGCTGGAGGTATTGATCGTTTAAGTCCTAATGACATCGAAAGTATGTCAGTACTTAAAGATGCGTCTGCTGCGATTTATGGAGCAAGAGCTGCGAATGGTGTAATCTTAATTACTACTAAGCGTGGTAAAACTGGTAAACCAGAACTTTCTTATAGCCACAATCAAGGTTATGCTGCACCAACTGTCTTACCAAAGATGTTGAATGCGGTTCAATATACTGAAATGGCGAATGAGATTGAATTATACAAACTTCCTTCTGAAGAGTGGGCTGCAGCAAGTGCGGCATTTAAATCAACTGGAATTTACAAAGCGGCAAGTGGCAATACGGTTACTGCTCCTTTCCTTCCTGCTGATGTTAAATTATATAAAGATGGTTCTGATCCATGGGGTCATCCAAATACAGACTGGTTTAAAACTGTAATTAAAGATTGGTCTCCACAAACTAAAGATAACTTACAACTTATAGGTGGTACTGAGAGTATCAGATACCTTGCTTCTTTGGGAACACAATCTCAAGATGGTATTTACAATAATTCTGCTACTGGTTACAAGCAATATGATATGCGTATTAATTTAGATGCTAAAGTAAATAAGTACATCACTGCTTCATTGGGAATTGTTGCTCGTCAAGAGAATCGTTTCTTCCCAACTAAGGGTGCAGGATCTATCTTCAGAATGTTGATGAGAGGTTATCCTACAAAAAATGCAATTTGGCCTAATGGTCAAGCTGCTCCAGATATTGAAAATGGTGAACAACCAGTGGTGATTACAACTAATCAAACTGGATATGATAGAAACACGCGTAACTATTTCCAATCTAATGGTAAGTTAGAAATCACCAACCCATGGGTGAAAGGTTTGAAATTTACTTTGAATGCATCAATTGACAAAGCCATTACTTTAGGTAAAACTTGGGTTAAACCTTGGTATATCTATAATTGGAGTGGAATGGATGCTGCTGGTGCACCAATGATGACTGCCGTTATGAAAGGACCTGCTACTCAAGCAACCTTAAATCAAAGTTCAGCTGATCAATTAAATATAATGTTAGAAGGTATTGGTTCTTATGAGCATTCTTTCGGAAGCCATAACATCGTTATCCTTGCTGGTGCTACAAAAGAAACAGTAAGAGGTGATTATTTCAATGCTTATCGTCAATATTATGCTTCAACTGCTATTGATCAATTATTTGCAGGTGGATTGAGTAACCAACAAACTGGTGGTGCTGCATTTGAGCGCGCTCGTTTAAACTATTTTGGACGTGTTGGATACAACTATAAAGAAAAGTACATTGCGGAATTCTTATGGCGTAATGACGGATCTTATATGTTCCCAGAAGCAAAACGTTTTGGTTTCTTCCCTGGGGTAACTGCAGGTTGGAGAATTTCAGAAGAGAATTTCTTCAAAAACAATGTCAAGTTCATCAATACCATGAAACTTCGTGGTTCTTGGGGACAAATGGGTAATGACCAAGTATACTTCGGTGGTGGTTTAAGAGAATATGATTACTTACCTACTTATGCTTACGGAAGTTATACAACTGATGGTTCAGTTGGTCAAACATTAAGAGAAAATGGAATTCCAAATGCAAATCTTACTTGGGAGGTAGCTAATAACGCCAACTTTGGTATAGAGGGTACTACTTTGAATAACAGATTATCTTTTGAGTTTGATATATTCCAAAATCATAGAGAAAACATTTTATGGAGAAGAAATGCTTCTATTCCTACCTCTACAGGTTTAACATTACCAGCTGAAAATATTGGTAAAGTTGATAATTCAGGTTGGGAATTTAAATTAGACTACAACAATACTATTGGAGACTTACGTTACAATGTAGGTATCAATGGTGGTATATCTAAAAATAAAATTGTATTCTGGGATGAAACTCCAGGAAGACCAGCTTATCAATTGTCTACAGGAAAACCAATGCCTAGCGATGTAAATAATCCTGATGCACAATTACTTTATGTGTATGATGGAGTATTTAAAGATGCTGCTGATGTGGCTGCTAACAAACTTGATTATTCAGGTGTTGGTGGAGCTGGAAAACTTTTCCCAGGTAGTATGAAATTTAAAGATCTTAATAAAGATGGTAAAATAGATGGTAACGATAGAGAGAGAAGTGATAAAAATCAAACGCCAACTTTCCAAGGTGGTTTGACTATCGGATTACAATACAAAGATTTTGATCTTAGTGTATTGTTCCAAGCTTCTACTGGTGCAGAATTATTTATTCAAACAGAAACAGGTACTATTGGTAACTATTTATTAGATACCTATCAAAACCGTTGGACTGTTGACAATCCAAGTTCTGTATATCCTCGTACTGTGGATAGAAATAACCAATATTTCTCTAATCGTAATACCTTTTATAACGTTAGTTCAGACTATGTTCGTCTTAAAAACCTTGAACTAGGCTATACCCTTCCTAAAACGGTTGGTAATAAGTTTGGTATTAACAAATTAAGGTTTTATGTAAATGGTTTAAATTTGATTACCTGGACGAATCTAGTAGTTTATGACCCAGAATCACAAAGTAGCGACGGACATTATTATCCGCAGTCTAAACTTATCAATACAGGCTTAAACATAACCTTCTAAATTTTAATTAATGAAACAAATATTCAAAAAAATAATGATTCCACTGTGTTCAGTGATCTTGGTTACGTCTTGTAATAAAGATTTCCTGAATACACAACCGCTTGATAAAGCAGCGGCAGCATCCACGTGGTCTGATGCATCTCTTTCTGAAATGTTCATTACAGATTTATACAATGGTATTCAAGAGGGCTATTTGCAACAAAATAGCTTGGATGACCAAACAGATAATATGTTGTTCAATTTTGGAAGACAAGCAATTAATGAGAGTGCTATTAGCCCTTCAAATACAGGTGATGTATTAGGCACTATGCGTTGGGACAATATGTACAGCAGAATTAGAGCTGCCAACCTTTCAATTGAAAACCTTGGTAGTGCTAAAATTGATGCTGCAGTAGCTTCACGATTAAAGGGCGAAAGCTATTTTATGCGTGCTTATTACTACCAACAATTACTTAGATATTATGGTGGTGTGCCATTGATTAAGTCTACTTATACATTGAGTGCTACCGATTTTTCTAAAGCAAGAAACACTTATGCTGAATGTGTAGCTTCAATTGTTAGTGATTGTGATTCAGCTGCTTTATTATTGAATGGAAAAACAATGCCTGCAGGTCGTGCAAATAAAGCTGCTGCGCTAGCTTTAAAATCAAGAGTATTGCTTTATGCTGCTAGTGATATACATGATAAAGCAAAAGCGGCTGCTAAGTCTACTACTGTAGGTGGATTTTCAAACTATGAAGTATTGGGTTACACAAGCGGTGACCAAGCTTCACGTTGGGCGGCTGCAAAAGCGGCTGCAAAAGCGGTGTTAGATTTAGGAGACGTTGGGTATAAATTAAACCTAACTGCACCTCAATCTGCTGCTGATGCTATGGCAGATCATACTAAATTGTCTTTAGCAAGAGGTGGTGCTGAAAAAGAAACCTATTTTGGTAAATACTATATCAACGCTGCTACCGATGATTGGGGCGCTTGGTATCCAAGAAACAACATGCCAAATGGTTACCATGGTTGGTCATCTGTTGAACCTACTCAAAATTTAGTAGACAGTTATGAAATGATGGATGGTACTCCATTTGATTGGAATAATCCAACTCATGCTGCTGCTCCATATGAAAACAGAGATCCACGTTTTTACTCTGATGTTTTCTACGATGGCGGTTCTTGGAAGCCACGTACAACTGATGGTGCTTCCATTGATCCTTATGGAGAATTACAGTTTGGTACTTATGAAACAGGTTCAGCTGGTGCTGGTGTTCCTTATTTTGGAATTGATACAAGAAACAGCTCCATTGAAAACTGGAATGGTACCAGAACTGGATATGTAATTAAAAAATTCATGGACCCTAATCCAGCTATTGTAGATATGAACCAAAAACAAGAGGTTCCTACAATACTACTTAGACAAACTGAAGTGGTATTTAATTACATAGAAGCTTGTCTTGAAACAGGTGACGAAGCCACTGCAACAGCTTGGCTTAACAAAATTCGTTTTAGAGCAGGTTTGCCAGCTACTACAAAAACTGGAGCAGCTTTAAAAGATTTATATCGCAACGAACGTAATGTTGAAATGTTATTAGAAGATCAACGCTTTTTTGATGCAAGAAGATGGATGATTGCACCAGAAAAATTAGGTCAAAAAGTAAGAATTATGGTTATTACCGGTAAATTAAAAACTGGAAAATCTGTAAAAACTTATCGCTATAGCAAAGACAATTACAGTTACGATTACCATGTTCAAAATATTGAAACAGGTGTTGAAAACCGTTCTTGGAATGATAAGGTTTATTTCCCTCCAATTCCTTTGGATGAGATGAACAAGAATAAAAAACTAATTCAGAACCCTGGGTATTAATTATAATTAATACTTTATTAGCTAACTGCACCGGAAAATTCCGGTGCAGTTTTTTTTTGGACTATATAAAATAACTGACCAGAATCATAATCTAAAAAATTAGTTTATCCCACACTTTTAACCCCCTATTTAATACCTCTATATGGCTAAATAAAATTATATTTGCAAGAGCATTTAAACTCTTTTTTTTAAATCTAAATAGCCAATATTTTGACTAAAATAATTATCCGAAATTTTATTATTGCCTCTTTCACATTAATAATGAATGGATGTCATAATAATGAATCTAATAATGATAATGCCGACTCCAACGGTCCGCACCTATTTACTTCTCTGTCACCAGACAGTACCCATATTGATTTCAATAATCCACTTACAGAGGGCCTCAACACCAACGTATTACTTTATGAATATTTTTATAATGGTGGAGGTGTTGCAGTTGGTGATTTAAACAATGACGGTTTACAGGATATTTATTTTTCAAGCAACTTAGGGGATAATAAATTATACCTTAACCAAAGTGGAATGCAGTTTCAAAATATCACGGTGGCTTCCAATGTGCAATCAAGACCTGGCCCTTGGAAAACAGGAGTAACCATTGCAGATGTAAATGGAGATGGTAAAGAAGATATTTATGTTTGTTATTCAGGCAAAATGCCTTCCTTTAAAAGAGCCAATCAACTTTTTATCAATCAAGGGAATGATAAAGCGGGTATTCCCAATTTTTTAGAGCAGGCTACAGAATATGGTATTGCGGATACTGGCTATGCCACACAATCTTTCTTTTTTGATTTTGATAGAGATGGCGATTTAGATATGTTTTTAATGAACCACAACCCTACCAATTTGCCTTTGTTAGATGAAGCCAGTACTTTGGCTTTACTTGCCAAAAGAGAGTTTAATACTGGCGTGAAATTATTTAGGAACGATAACAATCATTTTGTCGATATCACTTCTAACTCCGGATTAAGTAGTTCTGCATTGTCTTATGGTTTGGGTGCAGGAATTGCTGATATAAATTTGGATGGATGGCCTGATATTTATGTTTCTAATGATTATGGTGTACCCGATTATTTATATATCAATAATAAAAAAGGCGGATTTACTGACCAGCTTAATGCTAGCTTGGGGCATATTAGTTTGTTTTCAATGGGTAATAGTGTTGCGGATATCAACAATGACGCCCTACCTGATATTTTTACCTTAGATATGTTACCCGAAGACAATCTTAGACAAAAATTATTATTTGCTCCTGATAATTATGAAAAATTTGATTTGGGTTTACGTAGAGGTTTTCATCATCAGTACATGCGCAATATGTTGCAGCTAAATAATGGGGATGGGACTTTTAGTGAAATAGGTCAGTTATCAGGTATCTCCAATACCGATTGGAGTTGGTCTCCCCTTTTTGCCGATTTAGACAATGATGGCTGGAAGGACTTATATGTGAG
>CANHOY010000003.1 GCA_947462495.1 Bacteroidota bacterium | reverse complement strand
GCTACTGAATTTACCAATGGTGCAACCATTACGCACAATCAAGAGGCTGCTTTGAAGGACGCCGATTTTGTGTATGTAAAAAACTGGAGTAGTTATGAGCAATATGGAAAGGTATTGTGTAGCGATGCTCATTGGATGATGAATAATAAAAAATTAGCACTTACAAATAATGCGCAATTGATGCATTGTTTACCAGTAAGAAGAAATGTGGAATTGAGTGATGAAATATTAGACGGGCCAAATAGTATAATAACGAAAGAAGCTTCTAATAGAGTGTGGGCGGCACAAGCTGTTTTGTCAGAAATTTTGAAAAGCAAATAATATAAAACGAGTTCAATTATAAAGGAAAATAGAGAAGTTAATTTATGGAATCATTATATGTCATTAAAATAGGGGGCAATATTGTTGACAATCCTACATTGTTAACTGCTTGCTTGCAATCTTTTGCGAAAGTGAAGGGTCAAGCTATTTTAGTACATGGCGGCGGAAAATTGGCCACCAGTATGGCCGATTCAATGGGTGTGCAACAAACCATGGTAGAAGGTAGAAGAATCACAGATGAAGCTACTTTGAAAATTGTAACAATGGTATATGCGGGCTATATCAATAAAAATATAGTAGCACAATTGCAAGCATTGGGTGTTGCTGCAATGGGATTATCTGGGGTGGATGGTAATTTAATTCAAGCACATAAAAGAGTTCATGCCACTATTGATTATGGCTGGGTAGGCGATATTGATGCAGTCAATACCGACTTATTGAATCAATTGCTTTCGACTAATACGAAGTTAGTTGTAGCGCCTATTTCCCATGATGGTAAAGGACAGTTGTTAAATACCAACGCAGATACTATTGCGCAAAGTTTGGCAACGGCATTGGCTTCAAAGTATCAAGTGCATTTAATTTATGGTTTTGAAAAAGAAGGCGTACTCAATGATATCAATGATTCAAGTTCTCTTGTGGCAAAAATGGATAAACTGCTTTATAAAAAGCTGAAAGAGGAAAAAATTATTTTTGAAGGAATGATTCCGAAAATTGACAATGCTTTTTCGGCGCTTGAACATGGGGTGCAATCTGTAATCATTGGGAAGGCTGAAAAAATGGATGAATTAATTAATGGCAATTCAGGAACTACAATCACCAACTAATGTCAACCATCAATAACCTACAAAATTCAAATAATATTGGCCGCTTACAAAAAGAGGCGGTTGATTTATTAAAAACTTTAATCGCCCTGCCTTCTTTTAGTAAAGAGGAGGATAAAACAGCTTTAGTATTAAATCAATTTTTTGCAGAAAGAGGTATTCCAACCAATAGGGTAAAAAATAATATTTGGGCGACTAATTTACACTTTGATTCCTCTAAGCCTTCCTTATTATTAAATTCGCACCATGACACGGTAAAACCTAATAAGGGTTATTCACGTGAACCATTTAGTCCTTTTGAACAGGATGGGAAAGTGTACGGGTTAGGTAGTAATGATGCAGGAGGATGTTTGGTAAGTTTAATAGCTACCTTTTTACATTTTTATAACCAAACCAACTTACCTTATAATATTGTATTGGTGGCTTCTGCAGAAGAAGAAATTTCGGGGCAGGATGGCATAGAATTGGTTTTACCTCAATTGCCTAGCATTAATTTTGGAATTGTAGGTGAGCCGACCAAAATGGAAATGGCTATTGCAGAAAGAGGATTATTAGTTTTAGATATAGTGGCTACAGGGAAAGCGGGTCATGCAGCAAGGGAAGAGGGAGAAAGCGCTTTGTATAAAATATTACCGGATATAGAATGGTTTAAAAGTTTTCAATTTGACAAAGTTTCTCCATTGTTGGGTAAAGTGAAGATGAGTGTTACGGTTATTGAAACAGATAATAAACAACACAATGTGGTTCCGTCTACTTGTAGATTGGTGGTAGATGTTCGCGTGAATGAATTATATACTTTAGAAGAAATTGTAACTATTGTTCAACAACATATACAATCAACGGTTACACCAAGAAGTGTAAGATTGAGAGCTACAAGCATTTCCATTGACCATCTTCTAGTTCAATCTGGTATTGCTTTGGGTAAAGGTTATTTTGGATCTTCCACTACTTCTGATAAAGCATTAATGCCTTTCCCTACTTTAAAAATGGGACCAGGCGATTCTGCTCGAAGTCACACAGCGGATGAGTTTATTTATATCAATGAGATAGAAGAAGGTATTGTAACTTATATTCAATTACTTGAAAAAATGTTTAATCATGAGTAAGCTTTGGCAAAAAAACAGCAAGGTATCAGCCGCGGTAGAAAAATTTACCATTGGTAATGACCAAGCTATGGATACTTATTTAGCATCCTACGATGTGTTGGGATCTATTGCACATACGACTATGTTGTCTGAAGTAGGCTTACTTACTGCATTAGAACAAACACAACTTAAAAAAGCTTTAATTGAAATATACCAAAAAATTGAAGCAGGCGATTTTAAATTAGATGCTGGCGTAGAAGATATTCATTCTCAAATAGAAATGATGTTGACTGAAAGCTTGGGAGATGTGGGCAAAAAAATTCATAGTGCCAGAAGTAGGAATGACCAAGTTTTAGTAGACATTAAATTATTCTTACGTGCCGAATTAATTAGTATCAGTGCATCAGTGCAAACTTTTTTTACTTTATTGCAACAAAAAAGTGAAGCACATAAAAATGATTTACTTCCAGGTTATACGCATTTGCAATTGGCCATGCCTTCTTCCTTTGGTTTATGGCTGGGCGCTTATGCAGAAAGTTTAGTAGATGATATGACTATGTTGCAAGCGGCTTATGCCATTGTTAATAAAAATCCATTAGGATCGGCTGCTGGTTATGGATCTTCCTTTCCCATCAATAGAAAAAGAACTACGGAATTATTAGGTTTTGAAACTTTGAATTACAATGTAGTGTATGCACAAATGGGACGTGGTAAAGCAGAAAGAGTAACGGCTATGGCCTTAGCTAATATAGCAGATACCTTGTCTAAATTAAGTATGGATGCTTGTTTGTTTATGAATCAAAATTTTGGTTTCATACAATTTCCCGAAGAATTGACTACTGGCTCTAGCATCATGCCGCATAAAAAAAATCCAGACGTTTTTGAATTAATAAGATCTTATTGCAATCGAATTAAAGCTTTACCCAATGAAATAATGATGATGACTACTAATTTACCTTCTGGGTATCATCGTGATTTACAATTATTAAAAGAGCACCTATTCCCAGCCTTTACGCAACTTAGAAATTGTATAGAGATGGCTTCATTAATGATTCAACATATGGAAGTGAAGAAAGATTTACTAGAGGATCCTAGATACCAATATTTATTTAGTGTGGAAGAAGTAAATAAGTTGGTTTTAAGTGGTATGCCATTTAGAGACGCTTATAAGCAAATTGGATTGGCCATAGAAGCAGGCAATTTCACTTATTCTACTCAAATGAAACATACCCATGAAGGCAGTTTAGGCAACCTTTGTACCACTCAAATAGCAGCAACCATGGAAAAAGTGGTGGCTTCGATGGAAATTGTTAAAGTAGAGCAACAAATTAAACAATTATTGAAACTTTAAGCCAATAATTGAAATCCTAACTGTATTTTTGAGCCTCTAAAGAAGAAAAAAATATACTATGAAAAAAACCTTATTAATTTTAAGTTTAGTTTTAGTAACCATGGGTGCTATCGCTCAAACTAAAACCGCTCCAACTAAACAAGTGAAAGTGGGCAATGCTAAAATAGCGATGAGCGTTACGCCTCCATTAGTTATTAAAAATGGGAAAGATAGCGCCTCTTATGCTTTGGGCTACAGAATTGCTCAAAGCATGAAAGGTCAAGGATTGCAAGACATTAATATGGCTGTCTTTGAAAAGGGTATCTTAGCTGGATTTCTTTCAAAAGGAGTCATTCCAGATAGTTTATTAGACGTTTGCATTAAAACCTACCAAGATAAAATGAGTCAAGAAAAAATCACACTAAATCGCGAAATGGGCGCTAATTTTTTAGCTGAAAACGCAAAAAAACCAGGTGTAGTTAAAATGTCTAATGGCATGCAATACCAAGTTATTGTAGCCAGCAATGACACCACTAAACCTACTTTAAAGAGTAAAGTAAAAGTACATTACCATGGCACTTTAATTGATGGAACTGTTTTTGATAGTTCTGTTCAAAGAGGTGAGCCCATTAGCTTTCCTTTGAATGGAGTAATTAAAGGCTGGCAAGATGGATTACAGCTAATGACATTGGGCAGTAAATGGAAGTTATTTATTCCTTCAGAGTTAGCTTATGGAGAACGTTCAGCTGGGCCATTCATTGGACCAGGATCTACTTTGATTTTTGAAGTAGAATTATTGGGCATAGAATAAGCGCTTAAAAATTGTTAAACACCCCCACTGAATGCATAAGATGGGGGTGTTTTTATTGGTATTATGTGGTAATTTTGTACCTCTTTAAAACAGTATTATGAAACAGCACCTTTTCCCCTTAATGATGGCAGTTGCCTTATTTTTTGGCTGCTCGCCTAACAATGTAAAATTGGACGCTAGCATTACAAAAATTTTGGACAGTGCAGGCGTAGATGGAAGTTTTGCTTTGCTTGAAAATGGTTCTGGTCAATTTACTATTGCTAATTTATCTCGATACAAAGATTCTGCGTATAGCCCTTTGAATACTTTTTTTATCATCCCTAGTTTAGTCGCTTTAGACAAAGGGGTCATCAATCAAAACCAAGATACCTGGGTGAGTGCAGATTCAATTGCATTTTACCAAAATTTAATGTCCATTCTTGGAAGAGAGGCAATCATTAAAAGCATCGATTCTATTCATTATGGGAAAGGGGTGATAAGTGCAAATAGTAATGAATTTTGGAGAGATCAATCATTGCGTATCACGGCCGACGAACAACTTGGACTTATTAAAAAAATGTATTTTAAAGAGTTGCCTTTTCAAAAGAGAAGTCAAGAGCTATATAAAAAAATGATTTCAAAAGAAGACAATAGTAACTATCATTTAAGTTATATAGAAGCCACGGACTCATTGAGTCAAATTTCATGGGTACTTGGTTTTATTGAAGAAAATAAGCATATCTACTTCTTTGTTTTAAATACAAGTGCTAAAACCAAGGAGTTAGCGAAGGAGGGAGCTTCGAAGTCTTCGGTGCCGTTATTGAAAGTAATTTTATTACAACAAGGATTTTTAAAAGGACTTAGATAGGTCGATAAAATAATTAACTTTACGTATACTATTTATGGAACAATATTGCAATTCTTTAACCAGCTATCAACGTTTAATTACCCGTGAAGTAAAAGTGGGTAATTTAATTATTGGTGGAGGCCATCCGATACGAGTTCAAACGATGACCACTACGGATACTTTAGACACTGAAAAAACAGTGGCTCAAGTAATTCGTTGCATTGAGGCTGGAGCGGAATTAGTAAGAATTACTGCACCAAGTAAAACGGAAGCAGAAAATTTAGCGGTTATTAAAGCTTCTTTACATGCGAAAGGATATGCTACCCCTTTGGTTGCCGATATTCATTTTACACCGAATGCGGCTGAAATAGCTGCAGGCATTGTTGAAAAAGTAAGAGTGAATCCGGGCAACTATGTAGACAAGAAGAAATTTGAACAAATTGAATATACGGATGCGGAATATTTAGAAGAAATAGAAAGGATAAGAGAAAGGTTTTCTCCTTTAGTTTTGCTTTGCAAGCAGCATGGAACTGCCATGCGTATTGGCACCAATCATGGCTCCTTAAGTGATCGTATCATGAGTAGGTATGGGGACACCGCCATGGGCATGGTAGAGAGCGCAATGGAATTTTTACGAATAGCAAGAAGCTTGGACTATCATCAAATTATTCTAAGCATGAAATCGAGCAATCCACTAGTAATGGTTCAAGCTTATCGATTGCTGATACAACAAATGCAAAATGAATTTAAAGAATGTTATCCTTTACACCTTGGTGTAACAGAAGCGGGTGATGGGGAAGATGGCCGTATAAAAAGTGCGATTGGAATTGGTACTTTATTAGAAGATGGCATTGGCGATACCATTAGAGTAAGTTTAACTGAAGACCCAGAATTAGAAATTCCTGTGTGTAAAGATTTAGTGAAAAGATATCCTGCCAATAGAATGAAAGGAATCCAACATATCCCTTCCATTGAAAAATTAACTTACAATCCTTTTGAATATAAAAGAAGAACAACTATCAGTAATCATACTATTGGTGGCAAGTCTGTTCCTGTGGTGATTGCCGATTTTAGACATCAACAAACCATTGTTCCAGATGATCTAATTGCGATAGGCTATCAATATGATTCGGCTACAGACAAGTGGAATATTTCGGATGCGGCTGCAGATTTTATTTACTTGCAAAGTACTTTATTGGATTTTGAATTACCAGGTACTTTAAGAGTCATTACTCCACCTGAATTATGGGAAACCGTAACCGACCGTACCAAGTACTTACCTATTTTTGATTATAAAGAATATTTAAAAGCCACTCGTAAAAGTGCTTTTATCAACTTTGTAGAAGTGGATTGTTTTGGATTTAAGAATGGAATAAGAGAAGATCAATTACTAGAAATTGCAAAAGACAAATCGGTTGTTTTTTGCTTAAGCAGCCCATTAGCGCATGCTATGCCAGCAGTGCGTCGCATGATGGTTCGAATGATGGAATTGAACATCAACAATCCTATAATTTTATCTACCCATAGCGCATGGAACACAGCCGATGAGCACTTAATACATTTTGCCACTGAAACCGGGGCGCTTTTACTAGATGGCATGGGGGATGGATTGTTTTTGGGTGTCAATGAAAAAGTGCACGCCGATTTTGCCTTGTCCTCGGAAGGTGGTAAAGTGTCAGGTAGAAATTATTTTAGCAATCATTCCATGGAACAGTTTTTGAATACGACTGCTTTTGGAATACTGCAAGCCACCAGAACAAGAATTTCAAAAACTGAATATATCTCTTGCCCTAGTTGTGGTAGAACCTTATTTGAATTACAAGAAACCACTGCAAAAATAAGAAGTGTAACCAGTCATTTAAAAGGGTTAAAAATAGCCATTATGGGTTGTATCGTAAATGGACCTGGTGAAATGGCAGATGCTGATTTTGGTTATGTAGGAAGTGGAGTGGGTAAGATCACTTTATACAAAGGAAAGGAAGTGATGAAAAGGAATATAGACAGCGCAGTAGCTGTGGATGAACTCATCCAACTTTTGAAGGAACACGGGGCATGGATTGCTCCTCAATAATTTGATGATCGTATAAAACACTACATGTATTTTATTATTTATAGTTTTTGTTATTTATTTTCTTTACTTCCTTGGCGAATAATGTATTTGTTAAGCGATATCGTTGCTTTTATATTACAAAGAGTCGTTAAGTATCGAGTAGAAGTAGTCAAGCAAAATTTAGCCATAGCCTTTCCGAATAAGACCCTACTTGAAAGAAACAAAATTGCCAATGATTTTTATAGACAATTTACTGATTCTTTTATTGAAACTTTCAAGTTATTATCTATGTCAGATAAGACTTTTATGAAAAGGTTTAGTTCGAATTCGGAAGTATTAAATGATTTATACAAGACTGGACAGAATGTTCAAATTATGGCAGGCCATTTTTTTAATTGGGAGTTTGCCAATTGGGGCGTAGCCAAGTATGGCGATTACCCATTTATTGCTGTATATATGCCTTTGAGCAATCCACATTTTAATAAAATAATATTAGGGTTAAGAAAAAGGTATGGAAGTATTATGATTCCAGCTACTAATTTTAGAGCGCAGTTTCAAAAGTTTGCCACTAAAGGGCGCTATGCAATGGCATTGGCAGCCGATCAAAATCCAGGCAATCCTTTGTCCGCTTTTTGGGTTCCTTTTTTCGGTCAACTTACTCCGTTTGTAAAGGGTCCAGAGAAAGGAGCGAAATTAAATAATACAGCGCAAGTATTTGTACATTTTTATAGAGTTAAAAGAGGATATTATCATTCTGAATATGAGGTGATGACCACTTCGCCCAATTATTTTAAAGACGGGCAATTAACCGCTTTGTATGTTAAAGTACTTGAAGAAAAAATAAAGCAAAATCCTGCTAATTATTTATGGACACATAGACGTTGGAGATTCCAATATGATGCTTCTAAATACAGCAATTTAGTAGTACACTAGTTGGGTATATACTTAATTTAAAGAGGAGTCTTCTTCGACAGATTTTTGTGGACTGCGTTCGAATTTGAATTTATCTTTTATTTGTAGTAATTCTTCCCAACCACCTTTTGTAATTCTGATATTATGAATGCCTTGTTTTTTTAATAAACTGGCAGCAAGGGTATTACTTTCCCCATTATCTGTTAGGATATAAATATTGAAATGCTCATCTAATTCTGACATGCTACCTGGATCTCCCATTTCAGATAAAGGAAGGGAAACAGAATTTTTTATATGCTCCTGGTCAAAATTATTTTCTTCTCGAGTATCTAATACCATTAAATATTCATCATAGGGCAAATCCATGGCCAATTCATCTACTTCTATTTCAATAATTAAATCATATTTCTTGGAAGTAGCCAACCAGCTTGCAAAACCACCTTGCAAATACCCTTTAATTTGAGTAAACTCAGCTTTTTTAAAGTAAGCCATAGTTTCTGCAATCAAATCATCTTGAGTAACAAACACGACAGGGGTTTCTTTGGTGAGAATACCCATAGCTAATGCATACTTGATTGTAGCAGGGGTTATATTTAAGGCATTGGGAATATAACCGTTAACAAATAATTCAGCAGGTCTTGTATCTATAATGTAAACAGATTCATCAAGTGTAAGCGCTTGAAATTCTTCTATTGATAAAGACATTTTATCCAACTAGTTGTTCTATGAATTTATTTACTTGATCTAGTCGATTGTAATCCACTGTGTAAAAAATAAATTTTCCTTCGCGTATAGTGGATACAATGCTGGCTCTTCTTAAAATAGCCAAATGTTGTGAAGCCACTGATTGTTCTAATCTTAATTTTACATAAATTTCAGTAACCGTTACCTTTTGTTGTTCGTCAATTAATTTTACAATTTGCTGACGCAATTTGTGATTCAATGCACGAAGAATCATAGCCGCTTTTTTGCTGTGCAATAAATCTACTTTTAATAGATTATTTCCATTGGCGAGTTGTAATTGTGGTAAAGACGGATTCATATAAAAATAGTAATGGGGTTTAATATTAAAATTTGCATGTCAAAGCTAATGATTTATGCTTAAACTTAATTTTTATTAATATATAAAATGTTCGCAACTTGCTGTTTGTGTAAAGTTTTGGCTAAAAAACTAGATTAGTTTATACACAATAAGTTTAAGCACCTAATCATATTTTTTTATGGCTCTTCCCCTAGTTCGTTTTTAAATAAAACTCCTTTAAATAGGCAGGGCTTGTATAGGCAGTATCTTCAAAGTCATTTAATGCAAATTTTGATTCAGCTAATTCAATGAAATCCATAATGTTATAAGATAAATCACAATACAATACGGAAGCATGGGTTATTAAATTTTTTACTTTAGGAGCTCCACTACCTATACAGAGTATGGGGCCATTACGCACTAAATTTTCAAAATAAGTGGTATCTAATTCAATGGCTTGTTCTTTTAAGGAAATTTCTTGGGCTTGATTAAAAATAGCACCAAATACCTCCATTCTTTTGGCGTCAATCATAGCAAAAATTTGCAATCCCTGGCTTTCAAATAAGGGGCTTCTTTTTGCCGTATTGGCCAAGAGGGCTAGGGTGGATAATCCTATTATAGGTTTTTGTAGTGCATAAGCAATTCCCTTTGCACTGGATAATCCTACTCTAAGGCCTGTATAACTGCCTGGCCCCTTTGTAACTGCTATGGCATCTATAGAATGAAGATCAATTTTAGCTAAAGCGGCTAATTCTTGAATACTTGCTTGGACAAAAGAGGCATGGGTATTTGAAACCGTATTTTCTTTACTAGCCAATACCTCCTTATTTTTAGTAAAGGCAATCATGGCTTTTTCGCCAGCAGTGTCAATATGTAAGATAGTTGCCAAGATTATAAAAATGTTTTACAAAAATAGGTGGTGATTTGATAGAAAAAGAAGAAATTGCAATCTTAATTTAATTATATGTCAAAAGAAATTATTCAATCCAATAAAGTGCCTGCACCTATTGGGCCTTATAGTCAGGCAGTTATCGCTAATGGCTTTTTATTTGCCAGTGGCCAAATTGCATTTAACCCTGCCAATGGAGAACTGGTATTAACAGATATCCAGTCTGAAACGAGGCAAGTCATGGAAAATATTAAAGCTATTTTGGATGAAGCCAAGCTAAACTTTGCACACATTGTTAAAACAACTATTTTCTTAAGCGATATGCAATTGTTTGCACAAGTGAATGAGGTCTATGGAAGTTATTTTACTTCACAATTTCCAGCACGTGAAACAGTCGCTGTAAAAACATTGCCACGCAATGTAAATATTGAAGTAAGCATTACTGCTGTTATCGAGTTATAATTTTATAAAAACTTGGTAACTTGTTTTAAATACTAAATTTTCATGGGGCTTCAGGTATTGAAGCCCCATTTTATTATTAAAGCAGTTAGGAGCTCCACTTAAATTTTCTATAGCAATGCTTTTTCTGTGGGGTGGTATATACAATTGTAAATAAGGATAATTTAAATCTGCATGAACTACTAATTTTAGTTGTTCATTTTCTACTATACATTCATGGTTGGAAGTATCTAATAAAAAGCAGTTGTCTAACTTTGTAGTACCTATTTTTTTAGGACTGTTAAAAGAGAAATCGTCCATCATTTGCCCTGTAGGCAATAGCTGATCATCAAAAATTACTTTTCCTTTACTTTTAAATAGCAAACTACACTCATTAATAAGGCCGCCCATTGTAAAATAAGGATGCCATCCATCCATCATGGGAATAGTTTCTAACGCGTCATTCGTCACAATAGTTTCTACACTTACTTTATTGTTTTTTTGTAAATGCCATTTTATTTCTAACTGAAATTGAAAAGGGTATCCTTGATCAGTGCCTTTATAGTCATATTTTAAAATGACATAAGCGCCCTGTTCATCCGTATGAGTAGATTGTATGGAATACAAAGCATCGTAGACAATGCCATGGATGGCGTGCTTATCAAAATAAAATTTATCTATGCGGTATTTTTTTCCATCTTGAACATATTGACCCTCTTCTAGTCTGCAAGCAAATGGGGCCATTTTTGCTCCCTTGAAACCATTCTGTTCATATAACACCCATCCATTGCCTAATTCATTTCCATCCATTAGTTGTAGGGCCTTGTTCTGGAATGGGACCTGCCAACTATTCATCAAGGCGCCTTTGGTTATAATTTCAATAGCTACGCCCATTTCAGTATCTATGAGTCTTACTTTTTCGAAGTCAAAAAGGGGTGAAATTTGAATTTCAAAGGCCATATTGAATCTTGTTTGAATGGAAAATTAGAACTAATCTATTAACTTTGGTAAGTAATGAAATTAAATATGAAAAAATGTTTATTTTTTGGCTTGCTTTTTTTGTCTGCACAGGCTTTTGGGCAAAAACCAATTAAGTATGACAGTACACTCAAAATTGGAAAAGCAGGTTTTCGTATCATGTGTTTAAATAAATCAGCAGATGAGAATTCATTAACAATTAAACCAATTGGTTTTTCTAACCAAGCTAGGGAAGCGAATTTATTATTAAAAGGAAAGGTAGCTAGTGCTGAAGTAGATGATTTAAATAATGATGGATTTCCAGATCTAATTATTTACGTTATTGATAAAAGTGATAGAATTAATGTTTTTAGCCTCACTTCAAAAAATAATGAACGCATGGAACTTATTTTATTTCCTGACATTACCAATGACATGCAATTAAGTAAAGGCTATAGAGGAAAAGATGATTTTAAATTAGTAGAAGGTATTCTTTTTAGAAAATTCCCTATTTACGACTTGGATACTAATATTAAAATACCTACCAATAAGGTTAGACAAATAATGTATCGGGTGGTGGCTGAGGATGATGGTTATTTAAAATTCAAGTCCTTCAAAAATTTGGATTTGGATGTCAAGCCTTAACTATATTGAAATAGTTACAAACCACTTGTGATTAAAACTTTACCTACTCCTTTTTCATTGCCTAAGTCATCTCTAACAAATACGAGGTAAATTCCAGAAGCTACTTTTTTACCTTCATAAGTTTTTCCATTCCATATAGCTTGCCCACCTAAGGCGCGTGTTTCAAAAACTAGTCTACCATTTAACTCTGTAATTTTTACAATTGCATTTTCCACCAATCCCTTAAAAGCAATAGGGCCATTGTATTCGGGACCCACCGGATTCGGATAAATAGCGATATCATTTTGTACCATCCCGCCATTGGTCGCATTGCCTCTATAACTAACTATTTCAGTATTGGTATTAAAAAAAACTTCCCCTTCACTGGGATCGATCATGATTTGCAATAAAGTATCACTAGGAAGCGGACTGTTGTCTTTGGTAAAATGTTCAATTAATTCTAATCCATCTGAACTTAATAGCCAGGCACCATTATTGGTACCTACCCATTTTCTGTTGGCGCCATCTACTGTTATACAATTCACAATTTCTTTCTGGAAAAGCTGTCCGACAAATTTATTGGTGTTGCTAACACGTGGGATGGAGGCATCGCATATTTCTTTTGAAATATCACCACAATTAAAAATACCGATACCATTATCGGTACCTACCCAAATAGAACCATTGCGATCTTCTGCGACGCAAGTAACATTGCTGCTGGGTAAATTCCCATTTGATTTTGCAGTGGTTAATTGCTTCCATAATTCAGTAGGGTATTTTTCAGTGGATTGATAGATATATAATCCTTGATTTTTTGGTGCTATTATCCAAGCTTGCCCTTGCTTATTGATAATCATTTTATTTAAGCCGGACTTCATAAAATTATTTGGAGGAGCAAATAATTTCCAGACATTATCCTTTTTTTGCAAAAGACCTTGGTTGTCTTGTAAAACCCATAAATTTCCATTGGGGCTATATTGAAGGTCCGTATAAGTACCATTTAAATTGGAAGGGGTGCTACTTTCTATAGTGGCCGTGTTGGAATTATAATGTAATAAACCACTAGGGGTGGTAAACCACCAACTTTGGTCTTTAGGATCAATGGCACTTGCGATACATATTGGAAGTTTGGAACTGTTGACTCTTGTATAATTTTTCCATATAGATTTTTCAAAGACACTAAACCCATTGGCATTGCCATGGAATGGTGCCAACAAAACTTTGTCATTAATGGATGACTTTCCTTTAATGTATTCACTGGGTCCGGCCAATTTTATCCATTGGCTTGTAGAATTTTTGAGCAATAATCCATTAGTGCTATCTGCTATCCAAAAATTATTTTCATCTACTACTATTTCCAATGGATTTCCTAGTATTGTTGAATCAATCAAGACTGTTGTGCTTTTATCAGCATTTAACTTCAATAAATTTCCACTCCCACTCTTGTTCGTGAAAAATAAAATGCCTCCATCTTTGTCGATGATTAAATGTTTAATATAACTATTAGCGGCGTTAAAAATGGGTTGAATTGAAGGCAATTGAAAAACACTATTGTTATTGTACAAAGCAACTTGATTCTTATTGCTACTTATTTTTTTAATACCTAAATTTTGATAGGTTATTAAATGATTCCAACTATTTATTGCTACCCAATTGTTTTTTATGGCTGCGCTGTATACCCCTTCTTCGGTAACGGCGTATAGGCTATCTTTTGTAATTGCAGTTTGATAAGTAGTTATGGCCTGTCTATTATTATTGGGAAACCAAGTATCTTTTATTTCATGCTTTTTTAAATCTAACACCACAATGCCAAAATTAGTTGAAATGAATGCCCATTGATTTAATATTTTAATATCATTAATTTTTTTATTAGGATATAAATTAGACAATACTATGTCATTAATATTATAAATATTGTCTCCACTTATAATATCAATATTGCTATTATTGTAGGCAATTACCAATTGCTGTTCTAATTCATCCCAGGCCATTGCAGCAATACCTATTTCATTTAAACCCGTTGACTTCCCCAACCATTCGATATTATTCTTATTGTCAATACTAAATAGTTGATGGGTAGTTGCTCCATAAACTTTATCTCCTTTGATAAGATGTTGAACACTTTTATTATTGTATTGTTCTCTCCATTCGCCAATGGCACCCAGTTTGTTCTGTGCATGACTATTGGTAATTTGATTCAATAAAAGAGCAACTAAAATTAAAGACCTAAGCATGCAATTAATTTAATAAAGTATATAGCCCTTCTTGAATCTTAGACCTTATATTTAAAGCATTGTAACTTTTGCTATCTCTAGTTGGATAGACTCTATTGGATAGAAAAATGAATAATAATTTTTTATCCGGATCTGCCCAAACACAGGTCCCTGTAAATCCAGTATGACCAAATGTACTAGGAGAAGCGCTTAAGCATGGGTAAGGATCTTTTACGATAGCATTGTTTTTTTCGGGTTTATCAAATCCAAGCCCTCTTCGACTATTTTCGGTTTGGTAGGAGGTGAATAAATCTATGGTATTGGATTGAAAATACCTGTTGCCTTCCCATTGACCTTTATTAAGCAACATTAAATATATTTTTGCTAAATCGGTTGCATTGCTAAATAATCCAGCATGCCCTGCAATGCCGCCCATTACCGAAGCCCCTTCGTCGTGCACCACTCCTTGAATTAACTCATGACGATAATAGTTATCAATTTCACTGGCTGCAATTTTTTCAATACTTGTTTTTTGTAAAGGCAAGAATCCAGTAGATTTCATTCCGAGGGGTGCATATAAATTTTTAGTGGTAAATGCATTTAAGGACATTCCAGCTATCTGTTCTACAATAGCCCCTAAAAAAATAAAATCATTGTCACTGTATACATATTTTCCTGGAGTGGACAGGGGACTTTCAAGTATTTTATAATGAACGCTATCAATCCAACTATCTATTAAAAATTTAGACGGGGTAATCATTGTATGATGCTTATTGTCTAGCGTCATGCTTACTAAACCCGCTTTAAATTGTCCATCCTTTTCTAGCAAAGATTCGTAAAATTTAATATAGGGGTAGAGCCCTGCTTGATGCAATAGTAAATCTTTGATGGTAATTTTTTCTTTTTCATTGCCTCTTACCCAAGGTAGATAATCCCCAATGGCCTTATCAATGGAAACCTTGCCTTCTTCTACTAATTTCATAATAGACATCGTGGTAGCTGTAGTTTTAGTAAGGGAGGCTAGGTCGTATACTGTTTCTAAATCTACTTTAGGGGAGCCTTCTCCAGCTATATGTCCAAAAGCTTTGTTGAATATGACTTGATTATTTTTGGCTACTAAAACCTGACAGCCTGGAATAGCTTTTTTCTCTATAGCATCTAAAACAATAGAGTCTATAAAATTTAATGGATGACGACTTTCTTGAATAATAGGAACAGCAACGGTTGTTTTGCTTTTATTGTCTGAGCCATACTCTAAGCTATCACTCACTGTAACAGGCAGCTGGCCTGTGGCCTGCACTTTTCCTTCTAGCCATTCTAATACTGCTGCATGGGTGTAGCTATTATCCTCATAAGCGAATAATATATTATCAATATTTTTAAAATTTGCAACGGCATAAGGATTTCCAAAAATTAAATGTATCCAATGGTTTGACTGGGTTTCATTCATTAGATTAATAATAGAACTAGGAATTTCAAAATGATTGGCTGGCATTCTGTTGTAATTATGTAATCCAATAATTACTTGATCAAAAAGAGTAAGACTCGTTTTTAAATTTGCCATTTCATTGCTATCCTTTGCATTGACATAAAATATTTTTGCTTGGTATTTTTCCTCTAATGATTTTGTAAGCAGATTGGGTTGACTTAAATTTAAAGCAACGTAGGCAATTTTTTTGTTGGGACTAAGATAGGGCAATGTTTGATTGCCTTTTAAAAAGGTCAAAGATTGCAAGGCCATTTGACTTTTAATACTACCCACTGATGTATTTAAATCTGCAATGATATTCGTAGTATCTATTGGAGTTAATTGACTTAATCCATATTTGTATTTGGCGGCTAATATTTTTTTAACTCGATTATTGATATCTTTTTTGCTAATACGACCTTCTCTAATGGCAGTGCTGATTCTTTTTATTGATTGCTCAATATCACCAGGCAAGCATAGCATATCATTGCCGGCTATTATGGCTTGCACATTGGCTTCGCCTTCTGGAAAATAATTACTAATCGCTTTCATGTCTAGTGCATCAGTAATTGCGATTCCTTTGAATCCTAATTCATTCTTTAATAAACCATTGATTGCTTTTGTCGATAAGGACGTTGGATATTTTGGAGTGCTATCAATGCTTGGGACAGCTAAATGAGCTATCATCACCGAGCCAATGCCTGCGTCGATGAGTGCTTTAAAAGGAGTCAGCTCTAGCGTATCTAATTCTGCTCTCGTTTTTAAGACAATTGGAATATCATTATGAGAATCTACTGAAACATCTCCATGACCTGGAAAATGTTTTGCGGTGGCCATCACTCCATTGTCTTGAAGGCCTTGCATGTAGGCAATTCCATGTTGAATGACTCTGTTTTTATTTTGCCCAAAACTTCGGTCGTTGATGACAGGATTGGAAGGGTTATTATTAATGTCAATGACTGGAGCATAATTAATTTGTATGCCCATTCTTTTACATTGCTCAGCAATGGCTACGCCCATTTGATACATTAAATGAGAAGAAGAAATCGCACCTAATGAAAGTTGTTTTGGAAATATTTCAACACTATCTAATCGCATCCCTATACCCCATTCGGCATCCATGGCTATAAACAAAGGTGTTTTTGCTAAGGATTGATAATGGTTGGTTAAAAGGGCCTCTCTAATAGGTCCGCCTTGAAAAAAACACAATCCACCTATATTGTATTTTTTTATTATTTCGCCTAAACTATCCAGTTTGCTTGCTTTCCAATTACTGTGCACTCTCAATACCATGAGCTGTGCAATTTTTTCATTTAAGGTAAGCGCAGCAAATTGTTGGCGTATCCATTTTTTTTCCTGGCTAGTTTGAGAAAAACCATTTACAGTTAGTATAGATAAAACACTAAATAGTAGAACTAATTTTTTCATTTTAATTATTTAGGCAAATTGTATTTTAATAGTATTTGCTTCTCTTGCAATTTAAGCATAAAAAAAAACTTACCCTAAGTTGAGTAAGTTTTTTATATAAATTGTTGATTGTTGTCAGAAAAGGTAAGATGTGTGACTCTGTTTTCAGCAAAAGCAAGAAGTGTAACTCTGTTATCATCAAAGGCAAGAAGTGTGACTCTGTTATCAGCAAAAGCAAGAAGTGTAACTCTGTTATCATCAAAGGCCTATGCCTTTGATTCTTCTTCATCCTCCTCTACTTCGGGTAAAGTAGGTGTTACTTCGTGCTTTTGTAGTTGAGCATACCATTTGATCATCTTTTTCATATCACTAGGGTAAACACGTTCAAAGTCCATTTTGGCATATACTTTTTTAAAGTAGGCTTGTACCAATTTAGGATCCTTATCATCGGGTAATGCTTCTTTTGATTTCCCCATGGCAATAAAAACCTCCGCTAAGAATACGTTTTCATGGGTGGTGAATACTTCAATGCTCTCTAAATGGGAGAATTGATGGGCTCTAGAACTAATAAATTGAGTACTATCGTTTTCTAAAGATTTGGCAATGGCGCCATCACTTTTACTGGTTAATAATTCAAATAATCCAGACTTGCCAGACACGGAGATCAATTTGCTGTATTCCATAAGTTCACTAGGGTTTTTTACGGGCGCAAATTACTGAAAAACACCCAATTTTCGTTTTTTAAACTACCTTTGTTTATCATTAAAAATCAAGGATATGCCAGGATTTGAATTCTTTGGAGCGGAAGAAAAAAAGGAAGTAAATGAGGTCCTAGAGACCGGTATATTAATGCGTTATGGATTTGATGGGCCAAGAAAGGGTATTTGGAAATCTAAAGAACTGGAAAAAGCTATTTGTGCTCAATTTGGAAGCAAGTATGCACAGTTAACCTCTAGCGGTACTGCCGCACTCACTACTGCAATGGCTTCCTTTGGCATTGGAGCAGGGGATGAAGTCATTATGCCAGCTTTTACCTTTGTGGCTAGTTTTGAGGCTATATTAAGTGTGGGCGCCGTGCCTGTTTTAGTAGATATAGACAGCTCTCTCACTTTATCTCCTTCAGCAGTCAGGGATGCGATTACACCAAAAACGAAGTGTATAATGCCCGTGCATATGTGTGGAAGCATGGCCGATATGGATGCTTTAAAAGCGATTTGCGATGAGCATCAATTGATACTATTAGAGGATGCCTGCCAAAGTATTGGCGGCACATATAAAGGAAAGGCGCTTGGCACCATTGGTCATGCAGGTACTTTCTCATTTGATTTTGTAAAAACAATTACCTGTGGAGAAGGGGGTGTAGTAATGACCAATGATCAAGAAGTGTATACTAAAGCAGATGCCTACACGGATCATGGGCATGATCATATAGGGGTAGACAGAGGTGCCGATTTACATCCTTTTTTAGGATATAATTTTAGAATAAGTGAATTGCATGCAGCGGTAGGTTTAGCTCAAATTAGAAAACTAGATCAATTTTTAAGTATTCAAAAAAAGAATCAATCTATATTAAAATATTATTTGGAAAAAGTGCCAGGCATTGAATTTAGAACCGTTCCTGATCCAGCAGGAGACAGTGGAAGTTTCCTAAGCTGGTTTTTACCCTCACAAGCAGCAGCGGATAAAGTGATCGCTGCATTTAAAGAAGCCGGAATATTACCAGGTAATTTTTATTGGTACGCCAACAACTGGCATTATATTAAAAAATGGATGCATCTTAAAAATGTTCAAAGTTTGAATAGATTAAACGCGGAGCAACAAGCAGGTTTAGAAAAATTAAATACAACTTCTTTTGAAAAAAGCGATGCCATCATGAGTAGATGTATTTCAACTGCTATTAGTTTAACTTGGACGGAAGAGCAAGTGCATGAAAAGGGAGCTCTTTTTTCAACTGTTTTACTTAAAGCACTTTCTTAAAGCAATCATTTATGTCATTAGGACAATCCTTGCAACAAAGACAATTACAAAGATTGTCGCCGCAGCAAATACAATTGATGAAGTTGTTGCAAGTTCCCACTGCACAAATTGAACAAAGAATTAAGGAGGAGCTAGAAGAAAATCCAGCACTGGAAATGAATGCGGATTTGTTAGAAGGTGATATGGAGAAGTCGGTGGAAGAAATGAAAGATGAATTATTAGATGGAAATGTAGAAGAGGAGGAAGCAATTCCTGTAGACGAATTTGAAATGAGTAATGAAGAGTTGAGCAACTATGATTATGATGATGACGGGGATGTGGCCAACTATAAAACAAAAGATGATTATTTCCCAGAATTAGACGACGATAAGGTAATCCCTATTAAAGCAGAATTAAGTTTACACGAAATTTTAATGGATCAATTAAGTATGTTGGCTTTAGAAGAACATGCTTATAAAATTGCCGAACAAATTATTGGAAGCTTAGATGATGATGGGTATTTAAGACGAGCGCTGCAATCCATAGCGGATGACCTTGCTTTTAAACAAAGTATGACAGTAGAAGTAAGTGAAATAGAGGCACTTTTATTAAAAGTGCAGCAATTTGATCCGCCGGGTATTGGTGCTAGAAATTTACAAGAGTGCTTGCTGTTACAATTAAAGAGAAAAAAAGAAGAGGCTAGCGAGGTAGATGCAGATACTGTTTTAGCAATTGCTATTATTGAAAAATATTTTGAAGAGTTTACTCGAAAACATTACGATAAAATTCAGAAGAGTTTACATTTAGACGAAAGTCAAATTAAAAAAGTACTACATCAAATTATTTCTTTAAATCCGAAGCCTGGTGCAGAAACAGGACATATGAGTGAAGCGGATAAATATATTATTCCTGATTTTACGGTATTAATTAATAATACAAAATTAGAATTGATTTTAAATAGTAGGAATGCGCCGCCACTGGTGATTAGCGATGATTACAAATTAATGCTAAAGGAGTATGACAGAGGCAACAAGCAGGATAAGGCTCAAAAGGAAGCGGTATTTTTTTTAAAGCAAAAGATTGATTCTGCTAAATGGTTTATTGAAATGATTCTTCAAAGACAACAAACCTTATTAAAAACCATGAATTCTATTTTGATTCATCAGGAGGCTTTTTTTATGAGTGGAGACACTACTAAATTAAGGCCTATGATTTTAAAGGATATTGCCGAAAAAACTAATTTAGACGTTTCTACCGTGAGTAGGGTAGCCAATAGCAAATATGTTCAAACTGAATTTGGTACTTTTTTATTGAAATATTTTTTTAGTGAATCATTAACTACCGATTCCGGAGAAGAAGTGAGTACTAAAGAGGTAAAAGCAATTTTAGAGGAGTTATTAGAATCGGAAGACAAGCATAAACCATTTAGTGATGATGAATTAACAGAACAATTACAAGAAAAAGGGTATAATATTGCTAGAAGGACTGTGGCAAAGTATAGAGAACAATTAAATATTCCAGTGGCTAGATTAAGAAAAGAACTCTAGCTAAATATTAACATTCATGGAAAACAAAGCATCTAAGCCACTTACCTATATTGCCAATGCAATTTCTTATGTATTTCACCCCTTATTTATACCTACTTACTTTTTTGTTTACTTAATGTATTTGATGCCTTTTGAATTTGCGGGTATCACCGACTGGCAATTAAAATTAAAGTTATTTAGTGTTTTTTGGCTAACTGCGTTTTTCCCAGCCTTTGCCGTATTTTTATTATGGAGACTTAAGTTGAGTGATAGTATCTTTTTACGTACGAAAAAAGAAAGAATCATACCCTATGTCATTACTATGTTCTTTTATTGGTGGATGTATTATTTAAGTAGAAACTTTTCGGATCAGCCTTTGGCACTGAAATATTTTTATTTTGGTATTTTTATAGCCAGTGCCATTGGGTTAACTGTAAATAATTTTATAAAGGTAAGCCTACATGCCATGGGTATCAGTGGATTGCTGATGGCTGTTGTCTTGGTAGGATTTTATTATCCTGTAAACAATTTAGCATGGATTTTGATGGCCATTGTATTCACTGCTTTAGTGGTAAGTGCTAGAATGGTGGTAAGTGATCATACTAAAAATGAATTAATAGTTGGCTTTGCCATAGGCGCGCTTACGCAAGTTGCCGCTTTTATATGGATAATATAATTTAAATAAAAACGTATGTGGCAACAACTTGGTCAATTGATAGTTCGATTCAAAGTAGTCTCCTTAATAATATTGGGTATTATTACTTTAATCATGGGCTATTTTGCTATTCAAGTAAAATTGAGTTATGAATTTACGAAGGCTATACCGGAAGACAACCCTAAGTTCATCATTTATAAAAATTTCGTCAAGAAATTTGGAGTAGATGGTACTACCGTAGTGGTTGGATTTCAGACAGACAGCATGTACACCAAAAATGTTTTTAATGCTGTTTATAATTTACACCAATCTTTAAAGAAAATACAAGGGGTAACAGATGTTCTAAGTTTGCCTTATGCCTATACAATTACTAAAGATAGTGCTCAAACTAAATTTGTGCCCAATAAGATTTTTAATCCTCCTTATGAAAACGATTCTATTTTATTAAATCATAAAGCAACCCTAGAGCAATTACCTTTTTATAAAAATTTATTGTACAATCCGAATAGCCATGCTTATATTATGGCGGTTAGCTTTCAAGCAGACTCTATTAATAGTGGTGCTCGGTCGCATATTATTTCAATGTTGCAAAGCCAACTCGATTTATTCACTCAACAAACTGGGTTAGCTGTTCACATAAGTGGCTTACCTTATATTAGAACTATTTTGGCAGATAGAATAAAAAAAGAAATGCTTTGGTTTTTAATTGGGTCCTTATTGTTATCAGCGATTACTTTATTATTATTTTTCAGATCTATCTCTGCAACTCTTTTAAGTTTGTCGGTAGTAATTATGGGTGTTATTTGGAGTTTTGGGACCATGGTTTTAATGGGGCAAAAAATTACTTTACTTACCGCATTAATCCCTCCATTGATTGTAGTTATTGGGATTCCCAATTGTATTTATTTTTTAAATAAGTACCACACTTCCTTTAAGGAAACTAAAAATAAAGAACAAGCAATTGTTCAAATGGTGAGTAGGATGGGTATTGTTACTTTATTTTGCAATATCACAGCAGCGATCGGCTTTTTTGTATTTGCTTTCACAAAAAGTCCTTTGTTAAAAGAGTTTGGATGGGTTTCGGGACTGAATATTATGGCTATATTTTTTATTAGCCTATTATTTATACCGCCAGTGCTAACTTATTTAGAGGCGCCAAAGCCAAAGCATGTTAAATATTTAGACAATAAATATCTTGAAAAGATTTTACTTAAAATAGAAAAATGGACCTTTAGTCATACTAAATGGGTTTTTGGAATTACATTAGTTTTTATTATTTTTTCTTTAATAGGGGTGATGCACATTAAGAAGGAAGCATTTATTGTAGATGATATACCAAAAAAAGATCAACTCTATACCGATTTGAAATGGTTTGAAAAAGAAGGAGGGGGTGTGATGCCTTTAGAAATAATTGTAGATACTAAAAAAAGAAATGGCTTAATAAAAAGCATACATCCACTGGAAGACTTAGAATCATTAGAAGTGTATTTAGGCGAGCAACCTGAATTGGGTAAGCCCATGGGTTTGTTAAATGGAATTAAATTTGCCAAACAAGCATTTTATGATGGAGATAGTCTAGCTTATTCACTACCTACCACTACTGAAATAGCTTTTTTAGCCCCCTTTTTACAATTCAATAAAGTGGAAAAGGGTGTGTCAAATAGCCCTACGCTATTACTTAATAAATTTATTGATAAAGACAAAAGTCAAACAAGAGTGAGTGTTAATATGAAAGATATTGGCAGTGCTCAATTGCCTATTTTCTTAAAAAAATTAGATAGTGCTACCCAATCTATTTTTGATAGCAGTAAATATAATATTCAAATTACTGGAAGTAGTGTTACTTTTTTAGAAGGAAGTAATTTCATTATTACAGGTTTAGGAGAATCTATATTCTGGGCTTTTTTATTAATTGCATTGTGTATGCTATTTTTATTTAGGTCCTTTCCTATATTGATGTGCTCTTTGGTGCCAAATATAGTCCCATTATTGATTACAGCTGGAGTGATGGGTTGGATAGGAGTGTCTTTAAAGCCATCTACGGTATTGGTTTTTAGCGTAGCATTAGGTATCGCTATAGATGTAACCATCCGATTTTTAGTGAATTATAAACAAGAATTACCAGGTTTAAATTATCAGGTCAATATTACTTTGATGCAAACCATAAAGCATACGGGTATCAGTATTATTTACACTTCAATGGTGTTGGTGGCAGGTTTTGTTATTTTTTGTTTTAGTGATTTTGGAGGTACCAAGGCCTTAGGCTGGCTTACCTCTTTAACCTTAGTGGTAAGTACCCTTACCAATTTAATTTTGCTGCCTGCATTAATTAAAACCTTTATTAAGCAAAAATAAAGAAGCTTGCCTGATACAAAATCATTTTATTGCAAAACGCCAGCCAAGGTTTCTTGTAAAGCTTGACCTCTTAATTCTGTTGCTATAATTTTTCCAGTTGGATCTATTAATACATTAAAAGGAATCCCTTCTATTTGATAAGCGCCTACTACAATACTTTCCCATTTTTTTAGATCACTTATATGTTGCCAATTTAATTTGTCTTCTTTGATGGCTTCTAACCAGCTGGCTTTGTCCTCATCTAGTGATATACCTAATACGGTAAAATTTTTATTTTTATATTTTTCATAAGCAGCAACTACATTTGGATTTTCTCCTCTGCAGGGTCCACACCAGCTTGCCCAAAAATCAACTAATACATATTTTCCACGCAAACTACTTAGGGATATAATTTTTCCATTAGGGTCTGCCAATGAAATTTCTGGTGCAATATTACCTACACTTGCTGCTGCTACTTTTGTATTGGATTGTACTTGAGTACTTAATAAAGCAACAAATTCAACAAGTGGTGCTGCTTTTGTTTTTTCTGCAGCAGCTTTAGCTAAGGCTAATACCTTGGCTGATTCCATTGATCGCAAACTTAAACCTAATGTATAATAAATAACAGCTGGGCTAGAGGAGTTATTTATGTTATTTTCTACAAATTCATTTAAATCATTAATTTTTGTAATTCTTTGTTTTTGCAACCAGAAAATACTACTATCCTTTGCCTTTTGTTTTTGCAAAGCGTCTAAATTAAATAAGGTTGAAAATAAAGAGGAGTCTTTTTTTCGATATTGGGTTAAAAAATTAAGCAGGGCGCTACTATTTTTAGAACCTTTTATATTATAGGATTGATAATTTTCTGCATCTGCATTTATTTGAATATTTTCTTCATCATTGACAAATATAATTTCAAAATCTTTTTCGGTTGCTAATCTGTAAATTCCTTCTTGTTTGGCAATGAACCTAAATGCATAATTGCCATCTTTATCCAAGGTAATAGAATCTAGTGTAACAATAGGCTTCCCGCCATAAGGTACCTCTTGTAACAGCAATTTACTGTTCGCTGCATGTTGAATTTTTCCAGTTACTGAATAAGTAGCTTCGTTTGACTTCTGCTTACACCCAACAAAAAAAAGTAGGGTACTGAATAAGATGATTGAAATACTTTTGATAGACATATTTAATTTTTTAATAGATGGATGGACTATTGTTTATTCTGTTAATTTTTTTTCAAGCAATTGTGTACTTAATTTAGGGTCGGCTTTCCCTTGGCTTATTTTTTTTACTTCTCCTACAAATAAACCTATTAAGCCCTTTTTCCCTTTTTTATATTCAGCTACTTTTTCGGGATGTTTTACTAAAACCTGATTAACCCATTGTTCTATTTCGTCTGCTGAATTGGATTGCAGCAAATTATGTTCTTCGGCATAAGTTAATGGAGATTGTGGTTGTTCTATGATTTCTTTCAATATTTTATTGCTTGCAACAGAAAAATTTAATTGGTTCGCTTCAACCATTTCTATTAATACTGCAATATAGGGTACTACTTTATCAAGTTTTTCATAACTAGTATTAGAATCATTCAAATAGGATCTTATAGGGCCTAGAATCCAATTAGCAATTGACTTGTAATGAGTGCATAACTTTGTTAGTTGGATAAAAAAAGCAGCTTCTTCCTTATGTTCGCTTAATTGCTCCACGTCGTATTCGGATAAATGGAAGGTGCTCATCCATTGTTTTTGTAGCTCATTGGGTAATGCGGGTAATTTCTTTCTTATGGCTTCAATACTTTCATTGGTTAAATGGAAGGGAGCTAAGTCAGGATCGGGAAAATACCTATAGTCATTGGCATCTTCCTTATCTCTAATAGAAAAAGTGGTATCGTTATTGGCGTCAAAACTTCTAGTTTGTTGAACAATGGTTCCGCCCGTTTCAGTAATCTCAATAAGCCTTTCAATTTCATATTCAATGGCTTTTTTAATATTACGTATCGAGTTTAAATTTTTTATCTCAACCCGGGTACCTAATTTTTTTTCCCCTTGCAAACGAATAGAAATATTGGCATCGCATCTTAAACTTCCCTCTTCCATATTACCATCACATACCCCTAACCATCTTACTAATTTTCTAATTTCTGTTACAAAGGCAAAAGCTTCTTCAGCGGAGTGAAGGCAAGGTTCGGTGACTAATTCAATTAATGGAGTACCTGCTCTGTTTAAATCTATCATAGTAGAGGTAGCAGAAAGGTCATGGATGCTTTTACCAGCATCTTCCTCTAAATGAATGCGATTTAATTGAATGCCTTTTTCGCCCTTCGAGGTTTTTATATTGACCATACCTCCCACACAAATAGGCGTAGTGTGTTGTGAAATTTGATAGCCTTTTGGTAGGTCGGGATAAAAATAATTTTTTCTAGCGAAGTAGTTATTTTTTTCAATAGTAGAACCACAAGCTAATCCCATGATAATGGCATATTCAATTGCTTTCTCATTGGTCTTTGGTAGCGTGCCAGGATGCCCCATGGTGATAGGGCTAATTTGTGTGTTAGGGGCTGCTCCAAAATTGGTGGCATCTCCACAAAACAATTTGCTTTTGGTAGCTAATTGAGCATGAATTTCTAAACCAATAACAGCTTCGTATTTAGAAGTGGGGATTGCCGATAGAGTCATAATGCAAAAGTACCTTTTTTTGTGATTGACTAGAGCATTCCTTTAACTGCTTCAATGACTTTGTCCAATTGAGTGGCGTCTTGTCCACCTGCTGATGCTAATGTTTTTTGACCACCCCCGCCTCCTTTAATAAGAGGAGCAATTTTTTCTTTAATTATTTGAGGAGCTTGCCAATTTTTTTCATTGGATAAGCTTTCGTTGATGGCAATAGCTACTGCTGCTTTTCCATCCACTTCATTGACCAATACCACCAAGGTATTAGGTTGGGTAGCTCCCAATAGCTGTGCTAATTTTTTTAAATGGTCACTGCTTTTTAATGAAATGCGAGTGCCTAAAAATTGAACTCCATTGATGGTGGTAAATTGACTACGATAAGTTTCTAATAAACTATTGACCAAGCCTGCTTCTTGGCTTTCTACTTTTTTAAATAATTCTTTTTGTTTGGTTTGCAAATCTAAAATAGTATCATTTAAAATATCTACTGTACTTGCCTCATTCCATTCTGGCGCTTGAAATTTAATTGATAATTGGTTGGCTAATGTTGCACAAGCCTCAGTTAATTGTACGATTTGTTTATGT
>CANHOY010000002.1 GCA_947462495.1 Bacteroidota bacterium | reverse complement strand
TCTATTTCGCAAATTCAAAACGCTTTAATCATTGAAAGTCTTTCTGCACCGGTTAAAAAATTTTACATTTGCTTACTTAAAGAATAAGCCCCCAATTCAAATAATTACACATGCTATCATTTAGTGCCCAACAGATTGCTTTGATGATTCAAGGAAAAATAGAAGGTGACGCAGCGGTGACAGTAAATCAATTTGGCAAAATAGAATCTGCACAAGCTGGAGAAATTTCATTCTTAGCCAACCCTAAATACGAAGATTTTTTATACCAATCCAAGGCTTCCATTGTTATTGTCAATGAAAGTTTGGAACTAAAAAAACCCGTTAGTGCCACTTTAATTAGAGTACCAGATGCATATGCTGCATTTGCTACTATGCTTACAAAATACCAAGCACTAAAAACTCAAAATTTAACTGGCATACAAACTCCTTCCTTTATTGCCCCTTCTGCAAAGTTGGGCAAGGATCATTTTGTGGCTGCATTTGCTTATTTGGGAGAAGGCGTAAAAATTGGCGATCAAGTAAAAATATTTCCCAATGTGATGATTGGAGATAATGTGGTGATTGGAAACAATGTCATTTTACATCCCGGCGTAATTATTTATGCAGATTGTATTTTAGGAAATAATATTATCATTCATTCGGGTGCCGTAATTGGTAGTGATGGATTTGGTTTTGCGCCTACTGCAGAAGGTAGTTATCAAAAAGTACCTCAGTTAGGTAATGTGCTTATTGAAGACGATGTTGAAATAGGTGCCAACACCACCATCGATCGAGCCACGATTGGATCTACTATTATAAAAAAAGGTGTTAAGCTAGATAACCTTGTTCAAATTGCCCACAATGTAGAAGTTGGTCAACATACAGTGATCGCTGCTCAAGTGGGTTTAAGTGGAAGTACCAAAGTCGGAAAAGGGGTAATGATGGGTGGCCAATCTGGGGCTGCTGGTCATTTAACTATTGCAGATGGGGTTAAAGTGGCTGCCAGAAGTGGCATCACTAAAACTATTGATAAGGCCAATGCTACCATCACAGGATTCCCCGCAGCAGAGCATAGTACCGCTTTAAGAGCTCAAATACACCTTAAAAACCTTCCTAACCTTGAAAAAAGGGTTAAAGAATTGGAAATATTAGTCAAACAACTGTCTCAAAAAGGGTAATTCAGCCTAATTTTGCTGAAAATCATCACTTTAAGTTAGTGATCAAATAAACCAATAAAGCATGGACCAAAATTTCAACCCGGATAAGCAACATACCATTAGCAAAAGTATCAGCATTAGCGGTACTGGTTTGCATACCGGCGTATTAGTGGACATGACCTTAAATCCAGCCAACCCGGGTTTTGGCTATCAATTTCAAAGGATTGATTTACCTAACCAACCCATCATCAAAGCAGATTGCGATTTAGTTACCGATACCAGCCGTGGTACCACCCTTCAAATAGGGGATGCGAAAATTAGTACCGTTGAACATATTTTAGCCGCATTGGTTGGCTTAGGAATTGATAATGTTTTGATTCAAGTTAACGGACCCGAAATACCAATCATTGATGGTAGCTCTGCCCCTTTTATAGAAAAAATTGAAAAAGCAGGCGTGTTAGAACAAGACGCCGCTAAAGCTTGGTATAGTATTGATGAAAATATTTTTCATTATGATGAAGAGAAGAGAGTTGAGATGGTGGCTTTGCCCGCACTCGATTATCAAATTACTACATTAATCGATTTCAATAGTCCCGTATTAGGAACACAACACGCAGCATTAAAAACTATTAAAGATTTTAAAGCAGAAATTGCCCCATGTAGAACTTTTTGCTTTTTACATGAACTAGAAGCTTTATTAAAAAACGATTTAATAAAAGGTGGCGATATCAATAACGCTATTGTAGTAGTGGACAAGCCTGTCTCTAAGGAAGAAATAGCTCGATTGGCAAAAGTGTTTAAGAAAGATAATATTGAAGTTAAAAGCGAAGGTTATTTAAACAATCTTGAATTAAGATTTCCCAATGAACCTGCTCGACATAAATTATTAGACGTGGTGGGCGACTTAGCTTTGATTGGGTATCCCATCAAAGCCCGCATCATTGCCAACAGACCTGGACATAGCAGCAATGTGGAGTTTGCAAAAAAGATTAAGCAGTACATTAAAAAAAATAAACACGTTAAAGATGTTCCGGTGTATGATGCTACCATTCCCCCTGTATTTAACTTAGAACAAATAGAAAAAACATTACCCCATCGTCATCCATTTTTATTTGTAGATAAAATCATTGAATTAACGGATACGGTTATTGTAGGTGTTAAAAATGTCACTTTTAACGAATGGTTTTTCCCAGGACATTTTCCAGGCAACCCAGTAATGCCAGGTGTTTTACAAATTGAAGCCCTGGCGCAAACCGGTGGAATTTTATGTATCAATGCTATGCCAAAAGGCGAGTACGATACATATTTTTTGAAAATTGACAATTGCAAATTCAAACAAATGGTTAGACCCGGTGATACCATGTTATTAAAAATGGAATTAACTGCTCCTATCCGAAGAGGTATTTGTGAAATGCGCGGCACCGTTTATGTTGGCGGCAAAGTAACTACTGAAGCCGACTTAGTCGCACAGGTAATCAAAAGAGCAGAATAATAAGCGAACAAAAAAGAAATTATGACCCACCCCTTTACTTATATCGACCCCAATGCGAAAATTGCACCCAATGTTAAAATTGATCCCTTTACGGTGATTCATGGAGAAGTAACTATTGGAGAAGGCACATGGATTGGAAGTAGCGTAACCATTATGAATGGTACTAAAATTGGAAAAAATTGCCGCATATTTCCTGGAGCTGTTATCGGCGCCGATCCACAAGATTTAAAATTTAACGGAGAAAAAACAACTGTTGAAATTGGAGATGGCACTACCATTAGAGAATTTGTGACCATCAACCGTGGAACTTCTGATAGATGGATTACTAAAGTAGGCAACAATTGTTTAATCATGGCGTATAGTCATATTGCGCATGATTGTATTATTGGCAATCATTGTATTTTAAGCAATAGCGTTCAAATTGCAGGGCATGTTACATTAGGCGACTATGCATGGATAGCGGGTGTGAGTGCGGTGCATCAATTCGTAAACATTGGTCAACACGCTTACATTGCGGGAGGTAGCTTGGTGAGTAAAGATGTACCACCTTATATTAAAGCGGTGCGTAATCCATTAAGTTATGGAGGTGTAAATAGTGTTGGGCTAAAGAGAAGAGGCTTTGATTTAGAAAAAATTAATCACATACTAGATATTTACAGATACATATTTAGCAAAGGAATGAACACCACTCAAGCGCTTGAATTTATTGAAGAAGAAATTCCAGCCACCGACGAGCGTGACGAAATTGTAACCTTCATTAGAGAAAGCGGACGTGGTGTTATTAAAAGATTTGGCAAAGGAGTGGTTGAAGAAGATTAATCATGACAAAAATTAACCTCACAGAAGCGGGTAAAAGGTTTAACAAGGATTGGATTTTTTCTAATCTCAATTTTAATTTTAATCAAGGTCAGCATTACGCCATCATAGGAAACAACGGCTCAGGAAAAAGCACTTTACTGCAAATTATTTCAGGTTATGGCACACTTACCAAAGGCACTGTGCAATGGGAAGGACATGATGCCACCACTATTTTTCAAGACATAAGTTTTGCTGCCCCCTATCTCGAATTGGTAGAAGAGTTTACTACCCTGGAGCAAATTAATTTTCATACGCAGTTTAAACCATTACAAAAGCAATTAACAGTAGATCAAATTATTGAATTAATAGGTTTAAAAAAAGCCACCGATAAACAAATCAGAAATTTTAGTAGCGGCATGAAGCAAAGACTAAAACTAGCTTTAGCAATTTTTTCTGACAGCCCCATTTTATTATTAGATGAACCTTGTAGCAATTTGGATCAAGAGGGCTACGAGTTATACAATCACTTAATTCAACAATATGCTTTGCATAAGTTAATTATAGTAGGAAGCAATGATAAAGAAGAATATCAATTTTGTAGCCAACATTTAAATTTAATGGACTACAAATCAAACGAGGTCATCCACTAACTTCTGCTGGTAATAATTAAATTTAGATCGGTATATTTTAAGTCAAACTTGGCACTTATATAAAAATCGGTTAGGGCACCTTTGTATAAATAAATACCTTCTCTTAAATGGGCTTGTTGCCAAATAATTTCAGATAAGCCCCCTAAATCACCCACTTGAATTAATAAAGGCATCAATACATTACTAATAGCTTGGCTTGCAGTTCTAGCAAAACCACTTGGTATATTGGGCACACCATAATGAATGACATCGTGTTTAATAATAATAGGATTTTCGTGGTTGGTCAATTCACTAGTTTCAAAACATCCCCCGCGATCAATAGCTACATCAATAATGATACTACCCGGACGCATGGCTGCCACCATCTCTTCACTTACTACAATGGGTGCTCTACCAAAATCATTTCTTAAAGCCCCTACTGCTACCTCACAAGTTTTTAATTGCTTCGCTAATATTTTTGGTTCTAACACACTGGTCCACACTCTTTGACCTAAATTATTCTGAAGTCTTTGTAATCTGGAAACATTATTGTCAAACACTTTTACACTGGCCCCTAATGCTAGTGCATTACGTGTAGCAAATTCTCCAATAATATCAGCACCTATAATAACTACTTTAGTGGGAGGCACACCGCTAATTCCTCCTAATAAAATTCCTTTACCCTGATTAAAATTACTTAAGTATTGGCCTGCTATTAACATTACCGCGCTTCCAGTTATTTCCCCCATGCTTCTTAAGATGGGATAATTCTGATTTTCATCTTTAATATTTTCAATGGCTAAGGCCGTGATTTTTTTAGCCATTAATTGCACCATTAATTCTTTTTTGACAGCCGTTAGGTGTAAAGGAGAAATAATGGTTTGATGCATTTGTAATAAAGGCAAATCGGCTTCAACGGGCGGTGCCGTTTTTACTAATATGGGACATTTGTAAACGGCCTCCTTTTCAAACACGATAGTGGCCCCTGCTTCTGAAAAATCATTATCAGTATACCTGCTCCCTTCTCCTGCCTTGGACTCCATGAGCACTTGATGCCCATTGGCTACTAGTACACTTACCGCTTCAGGAATGAGACCAATTCTATTTTCTTGAAAAGCAATTTCCTTAGGAATTCCTATCAATAAAGGTTTACTTTTTAAAGGGATATCCAATACTTCCTCCTGAGGCTCATAGGAAAAAGAAGAAGATATTTGCGGCTTGATGGAACTCATATCAAAAATTTACTATGAAGGTATAAAAATCCTTCTATGTTCAGGATCTAAAATTTCAATTTCAAAGTGTTGTGTAGCAGAAGGCAAAAGGCCCAAGGCCTTTTCTGGCCATTCTACAAAACAAAAATCGGCCTCGTCAAAAGCGGCTTCCATGCCTGCTCGGGCTGCTTCTTTTTCATTTTCTAAGCGGTACCAATCCATATGATACACCATTTTGCCTTGAGCATCATATTGATTCATCAATGCAAAAGTGGGGCTCGTAATGGCCTCCTGAATGCCCATCTCCTTCCCAATGGCTGCTATTAAAGTGGTCTTGCCGGCGCCCATGGGGGCATGAAAAGCCCAAACTGTTTTAGTACCAAATTGCTTTAATAAGGCCGCTGCAATTTCCCCTATTTGATGTAAAGAATAAATCCTATCCATAGCACAAAGATAGGTGAACGCATACATAATGTCTTCGTACCTTTGCCAAGTAAATAAATTCTTATGGAAAAAATAGAATGGAAAGTAGATGGAATGAGTTGCACCAATTGTGCACTTTCCATACATAAGTATTTGCAAAGCAATGGTATTGCAGAACCTAAAGTAAGCTTTATGGAAGGCGAGGTTCAATTTGAAATGCCTTCAGCAACCAATAAAGAAAAACTAATCAAGGGCATTCAAAGTTTAGGTTATAAAGTTCGTGGACAAGAAGAAGCCCCTCCCCAAAAAAAATGGCTGGACAATAATAGAGACCGTGCTTTCTTTTGTTTTTTATTTGCAGCACCTTTAGTAGTGCATATGTTACCAGGAGTGCATTGGCATTTTTTGATGAACACCTTAGTGCAATTAATATTAACCATTCCCATTTTTATAGTAGGTATGGGGTATTTTGGAAAAAGTGCCTGGTATAGTATCACCAAAGGAATTCCTAACATGAATGTACTGGTAGCTATTGGCGCCATTGCCTCCTTTGGATACAGTTTGTATGGAACTATTATTGGACAAGGTGCCTCCTTTGCTTATTATGAAACCACCGCTACTATTATTACCCTGGTATTTTTTGGCAATTACTTAGAAGACGCCTCGGTTCAATCTACCCAACGCGCATTAAAAGATTTGGTAAAAGCGCAAAAAGTAATGGCCAATATGATTGTATTTGATGATCAACACAAAGAAATTATTTTTAATGTAGAAAGCAATACTTTAAAAGTGGGTGACCTTGTATTAATTAATGCAGGCGAAACCATTCCCATGGATAGTAAAATATTATGGGGAGAAGCCAGTGTGAATGAATCGATAGTGACTGGAGAAAGTGTACCTGTATTTAGAAAAGCAAATGATTTATTATTAGGTGGGAGTACCATTGATAATGGAACTGTGAAGGCTTATGTAACTGCAGTGGGTGATGATACGGTATTGGCCAATATTTTAAAAATGGTAAAAGCAGCACAAGGCGAAAAACCGCCTGTGCAAATTTTAGCCGATAAAATTAGCGCCATTTTTGTACCGCTAGTTTTAGGCATTGCTTTACTCACCCTCATTGGTAATTATTTTTTCGCACACAATGCATTAGGAAATTCAATTGGATTTGGGGAAAGTATGCTTCGTGCTATTGCGGTATTAGTGATATCCTGCCCTTGCGCCATGGGCTTGGCTACCCCTGCTGCCATAGCAGTGGGTTTAGGCAGAGGCGCAAGAAATGGAGTTCTGTTTAAAAATGCAAAAAGCTTAGAAACATTTAAAGATATCAAGCAAGTGGTGTTTGATAAAACAGGTACTTTAACTACGGGCCATTTTGACTTAGCTGCATTTAAAGTACAAGAAGGAATAACCGAAGAAAATTTTAAAATAATTGCGTACTCGTTGGAAAAATATTCCAATCATCCCATTGCCAAATGCATTAGCACGCATTGGAAAAGCAAAGAAGCCATCAAATGGCAACATATAGAGGAAGTTAAAGGGATGGGCATTAAAGCCACCGATAAAGAAGGAAATACTTATTGGGCTGGTTCCTACAAAACACTGGGCAATGTTAAAGCAGAAGATGGACACAATGTATACATTCAAAAAAATGATCAGCTTTTAGGATGGATTGATGTGAATGATCAAATAAGAGAAGAAGCGAAAGAAATTATCAATACCCTGCATCAACAAGGCGTGCACACTGTTTTATTAAGTGGGGATAGAAAAGAAAAATGCGAACAAGTTGGAAAAGCATTAGGTATTCAAGAAATTATCGCCGAGCAAAGTCCTGCTGATAAATTAAATAAGTTAGACGCCTTAACTAAAATAAGCCCAACTGCGATGGTAGGTGATGGTATTAACGATGCACCTGCACTAGCTAAAGCTACCATTGGTATTTCCTTGAGTAATGCTTCTCATATTGCCATTCAAAGTGCGCAAGTAATTTTAATGAACCAGGGGCTTAAAAATTTACCGATGGCTTTAGGATTAGGCAGAAGAACTTATGAAACCATTAAAGAAAATTTAATCTGGGCCTTTTCTTATAATATCATTGCTATTCCCGTGGCTGCTTTAGGATTATTAGGTACTTGGGGACCTACTTATGGTGCGCTAATTATGGGATTGAGTGATGTAGTATTGGCTATAAATTCATTAAGGTTATTTAAGAAAAAATTAGTCTAGCCTTTTTGAAAACTTTCCAAGACATATTAAAACAATATTGGGGCTACGATTCATTTAGACCACAACAATTAGCAGTAATTAATGCTGTATTGGAAGGCAAAGAGGTACTTACCCTTTTACCCACTGGTGCTGGAAAATCATTGTGCTTTCAACTACCCACGCTTTATCAAAATGGCATTTGTGTAATTATAAGTCCATTAATTGCGTTGATGCAAGATCAGGTCAAAGATTTATTGAGTAAAAATATGAGCGCGGTAAATTTAGGAGGAGAACTTAACCCAGCACAACAAGAACAAATTTTAGCAGAAGCCCTTAAAGGAAAATATCAATTTATTTATTGCTCCCCTGAAAAGTTAGCACAGAAAAGTTTTAAGCATTTTTTACAACAATTACCCATTACTTTATTTGCAATAGACGAAGCGCATTGTATCTCTCAATGGGGCTATGACTTTAGACCCTCCTATCGAAAATTAGATGTACTTAAAAAATGGTTCCCCAAAGTACCCATTTTGGCCATGACCGCTTCGGCCATACCCCTGGTGCAAGAAGATATTATTAAGCAATTAAATTTAACCAATTGCAGTGTTATTACGGATAGTTTCCTAAGACCCAATATTTCTTATCGTGTTCAGAAAGTACCTGTTAAATTACATGCATTAAGAAAAGAATTAAAAGAAATAAAAGGCAGTGTTATTATTTATTGTACTACCCGAAACAATGTAGCCCAATTAGGACAAATTTTAAAAGACTATGGCTACCCCGTTGCCCAGTACCATGCAGGCATGCCCATTGCAGTAAGACAAGAAATGCAAGCCAATTGGATGAACAATACAACACCCATTATCATTTGCACCAGTGCTTTTGGCATGGGTATTAATAAAACAGATGTTCGTGCAGTGATACATTATGATTTACCAAATAGCTTAGAACAATATTATCAAGAAGCAGGAAGGGCTGGCAGAGATGGGCAAGCGGCTAATGCAATATTATTTTTTCAACAAAACGACTGGGATTATTGGATCCAACTTCAAGAAAAAAAATATCCTTCTATAGAAGTTATCAAAAACGTCTACCAACACTTAGCCGATTTTGTTCAATTGCCCATTGGTACCGGTGAAAAGCAACAATTCATATTTGACTTTGATGATTTTTGCACCCGCTTTAAATTGGATAAAATAATAGCTCGTAATGCACTTCAATGGATAGAACAAGAAGGACATGTTAAATTTTCAGCAGCTTCTTTTAAACCTTCAATAGTGCAAGTGATAGCGGATAGAAATACCATTGAACAATATGAGCAAAATAATCCGATGGCAGGCCTGGTCTTACAAACCATTTTAAGAACCTATGGAGGCATCATTGATGCCCCACATTTCATCAATGAAAATTTATTGGCCACCCTATTGCAAAGAGACTTCTCTTTTGTTCAAAAAATATTGCTGTTTTTACAACAAACAGGGCAAATTACCTACGAACAAAAAGAGAATCAACCTGTAGTGCAATTTCTCTGGAACCGCACCGCCGCTGCTTTTATGAAAATTGATTTAGATAATTATCAATTAAGAAAAATTGCTTTTTTGAAGAGAATTGAACATTTTTCAGCCTATATCTGGGGTACCCAAACGGATTGCCGAAGCGTTTATTTAGCCAGTTATTTTGGAGAAAAAAATCCAACTAAGTGTAAAATATGCGACCTTTGTATTGAAAAACAAAGAGATATATTTTAACAAGACATTATAAAAAGCAAAATAAACCGCACCTTTTTAACAAAACATTGGAAGCTAGCAACTTAGGAAGGCTTTGAAAAAACGTTTCTTTGTGGTTCAGAGAAAAAAAATAAATATTATAATTTAAATTTTACAAAAATGGAAGACAAGAAAAAATATAAAATTTTACTTTGCGAAGACGACAGCAATTTAGGATTGGTACTTAAAAACTACTTAGAATTAGACGAATACGATGTTTCTTTAGAAAGAGATGGCCGATTAGGCTTGGCTGCTTTTCAAAGAGAAAAATTTGACCTTTGTTTACTAGATGTAATGATGCCTAACGTAGATGGATTTACATTGGCTGAAGAAATTAGAGACATCGACCCAGACGTCCCTTTATTTTTTCTAAGTGCAAAAACATTAAAAGAAGACATTATTCACGGTTATAAATTAGGCGCGGACGACTATATTACCAAACCATTTGACAGTGAGGTTTTATTGCTTAAAATAAAAGCCATCATTAAAAGAAATGAAGAAGACAATAAAGTAAGTGATCATGTCGAATTTCAATTAGGACGATATCATTTTAATCCAAGATTAAGAGAATTAAAATCCAGTGATCACACCCAAGTGCTTTCTCCAAAAGAAAACGAATTACTGAAAATGTTAGCTGAAAATATTAATGATTTATTGACGCGCGAAAAAGCATTGAAGAAAATTTGGGGTAGCGATACTTACTTTAATGGCAGAAGCATGGACGTGTATATTGCCAAATTAAGAAAGTACTTAAAAGAAGACGATAAAATAGAAATTGTTAATATTCATGGCAATGGCTTTAGATTGGTGGTTTCTTCATAAATAAAATCCACTGGAATAGATCATAATTAAAAGGTCCCGAGCGTAGAACTTTCGGGACCTTTTAATTTCTGTACAAAAAACTGATTACCTAAATAATTCTGGATTAGTTGAAGCCCCTCTATTGGGCTTTTTACCCAAATGCGAGTAGGCTTTATCAGTTACTTCCCTACCTCTTGGTGTCCTTTGTAAAAAGCCTTCTTGAATTAAGAAAGGCTCGTACACTTCTTCAATGGTGCCAGACTCTTCCCCTACTGCAGTAGCTATAGTGGAAATACCCACTGGACCTCCTTTAAATTTTTCTATAATGGCTAGTAAAATTCTATTATCCATTTCGTCTAATCCATGTTCATCTACATTCAATGCTTTTAATGCATGTTGTGTAATACCGATATCCACTTTACCATCATTTAATACTTGCGCGAAATCACGCACCCTTCGCAATAAGCCATTAGCGATACGTGGTGTACCCCTGCTTCTTCTTGAAATTTCACCAGCCGCCTGGCTATCAATATTCACATTTAAAATGCCCGCACTTCTTAAAATTATTTTTTCAATGACAGAAGCAGGATAATATTCTAATCTTGACTTAATGCCAAATCTTGAAAGTAAAGGAGCCGTTAATAAACCACTTCTGGTAGTAGCACCCACTAGTGTAAATGGATTTAAATTAATTTGAATACTGCGCGCATTAGGGCCACTATCAATGAGGATGTCTATCTTGTAGTCTTCCATGGCCGCATACAAATATTCTTCCACCACGGTACTCAAACGATGAATTTCATCGATAAACAATACATCATTGGGTTCTAAACTAGTTAACAAGCCTGCTAAATCACTTGGCTTTTCTATCACCGGACCCGATGTTTCTTTAATTTGAACACCCATTTCGTTGGCAACAATTCTACTCAAAGTGGTTTTACCTAAACCTGGAGGGCCATGAAATAAAATATGATCCAAGGCTTCTCCACGCATTTTAGCCGCTTTAATAAAGATGCTAATGTTTTCAATAAGTTGCGGCTGCCCAGCAAATGCGTCCATCTCTCTAGGGCGAATGCTATTCTCGAACTCTTTGTCCAGTGGATTCAAATCATTCGAACTATCTAATATTGGATTGGACATACAAATTATTTAATGGATCAAATAACAATATTGATCATCTTCCCTTTTACAAAAATTATTTTTTTAATCGGCGTCTCTGCTACCCATTTTTTTACTATTTCGTTGGCAAGTACTATTTCATGTACTTGGGCTTCCGAAGCAGCCAAGTCAATAGAAATATTAGCTCTCATCTTTCCATTAATACTTACTGGATAATCCTTTGCACTTTCTGTGACATATTTGGCTTCAAATACAGGATAAGAGGCGTCTACTATCAATGATTTATTACCCAAGGCCTGCCATAAATCTTCTGCAAAATGAGGCGCATAGGGGGTTAATAGAATCAGTAATTTTTCCAGTATTTCTTTTTTATGGCAATTTAAATCGGCTAATTCATTGACACAAATCATAAAAGTACTGACCGCTGTATTAAAACTATAGCGCTCGGTATCTTCTTCAATTTTTTTAATCGCCTTATGTAGTACTTTTAATTCTGAATCGGTGGCGGCTTCCTCATTCCAAACCTTTCCTTTGAGTTCATCATAAAATAAGCGCCAACATTTTTTCAAAAAGCGGTGCACCCCTTCAATGCCTTTTGTATCCCATGGCTTGCTTTGTTCTACCGGTCCCAAAAACATTTCATACATTCTAAACGTATCGGCACCATATCTTTCCACTAAGTCGTCGGGGTTAACTGTATTAAATTTAGACTTTGACATTTTCTCCACTTCAACGCCACAAATATATTTCCCGTCTTCTAAAATAAATTCTGCTTTAGCATAATCGGGCTTCCACTTTTTAAAAGCAGCTGTATTTAATTCTACGCCATCTACTATATTCACATCCACATGCAAGGCGTCTACTTCATGCGCAGCCGCTAAACCAGCTGATACATATTTTTGAGTACCGCGAATACGATACACAAATCTCGAACTACCTTGAATCATTCCTTGATTCAATAACTTTTTAAAAGGTTCGTCAAATCCAATATGCCCTAAATCATACAATACTTTAGTCCACATTCTGCTGTACAATAAATGACCTACCGCATGTTCTGTCCCTCCAATATATAAATCTACCTGTCCCCAATAATCACTCACTTTTCTATTACAAAATTCCTTTTCATTGGATGGGTCCATATACCTTATAAAATACCAGCTACTTCCCGCATAACCAGGCATGGTGTTGGTTTCATAGTTGGCCGATTTCCAGGATTCAATATTGGCTAATGGACCTTCTCCTTCTGGTCCTGGTGAATAATTATCTACCTCAGGTAATAATAAGGGCAGCTCTTTTTCGCTCATTGGATAAGCAATACCATTAATCCATTTAATTGGAAATGGCTCCCCCCAATAACGTTGTCTGCTAAATGCAGCATCTCGCATTTTATAATTTATTTTTCTTTTGCCAATACCCAAGGTTTCCATTTTATCATTCACAATAGCAATGGCGTCTTTTTGAACAATGCCATTTAAGAAATCACTATTGGTTAATTTGGCCTCTTTGGTAGGATTGGCATCGATACCATTAAATGCGTCACCTATAATATTAGTGATAGGTATATTAAAATGTTGTGCAAATTTAAAATCTCGTTCGTCTCCACAAGGCACGGCCATAATAGCACCGGTACCATAGCCCGCTAATACATATTCAGAAATCCAAATAGGAATTAATTTTTTACTCAACGGGTTTTCTGCATAGGCCCCAGTAAAACAGCCTGTAATTTTTTTCTCCGCCATGCGCTCTCTTTCGCTTCTGCTTTTTACATAGGCAATATACTGTTCCACATCCCCTTTATGAGAGGCAGGTGTAATTGTTTCTATCAATGCATGCTCGGGGGCCACCACCATAAAATCTACACCAAATAGGGTATCAGGCCTGGTGGTATATACTTTCAAAGTGCCTTCCTGTTGGTGGATTGAAAAATCAATTTCCGCTCCAAAACTTTTTCCAATCCAATTAGATTGCATTTCTTTCATGGCATCACTAAATTGGATGGTATCCAATCCAGTGAGTAATCTATCTGCGTATTCAGTAATACGTAAGTACCATTGTCTTAATTTTTTCTTTTCCACTGGATGACCCCCCCTTTCACTTAATCCATTGACTACTTCATCGTTGGCCAACACGGTTCCCAAAGCCTCGCACCAATTGACTTCACCATACCCACAAAAAGCCAAACGATATTGCATGATTATCGCTTGTTGTTCTTTTTCAGAATACCCTTTCCAAGCAGATGCAGAAAATTGCAATGAAGTATCCCCTGGACAAATATGTTTACTATTCCCTTCCTTTTCAAAATCACTCAGTAAGTGGGTGATAGTTTTTGCTTTTGCTTCTTTCTTATCAAAATAACTATTAAACAATTGTAAAAAAATCCATTGTGTCCATTTGTAATATTGTGCATCACATGTTTTTACTTCTCTCTCCCAATCAAAACAAAATCCAATATTATCTAATTGTTTTCTAAAATTATCAATGTTATCATGGGTGCTTTTAGAAGGATGTACTCCATGCTCTATCGCATATTGTTCGGCAGGCAATCCAAATGCATCATAGCCCATGGGATGTAAAACATTAAACCCTTTTAATCTTTTAAATCGGCTATAGATGTCGGAAGCGATATAGCCTAAGGGATGACCTACATGCAAGCCTGCCCCACTTGGATAAGGGAACATATCCAATACATAACATTTAGGTTGGCTACTTTCATTGCTTACCTGATATGCTTTTTTCTCTTTCCAAATAGTTTGCCATTTTTTCTCAATGGCCCTAAACTGATACTCCATTTCTTGTTTTTTCAAATTAAAAGGGGGTAAATACTAACAATTATTTAACCAAAAATTGAGGTACCCCCTTTTTGATAAAAAATTGTCCTAATTCAACCTCTGCAAATGTAAGCCATTAGCTTGCAAAACCCTACATTTGCAAAGCGAACACGTAAAAATTAATGCTATGGCAGCCAGCGGAACCTCCTCTCTTAAACGCAGTAAACCCAACTATATTTATAGCATTATTGGGGTGGCTATTGTATTGTTTATTATGGGCATCATGGGTTGGCTATTTTTGAACCTGCAATCTATTGGCGATAATTTCAAGGAAGATATTAGAATCAGTGTTTACATCCGCAGTACCGACAAAAATACAATAGGAAATATTCAGCAGTTTATTGCGAGTCAAGACTATGCAAAAAACGTAGAATATGTAAATAAGGAAAAAGCAAAAGCCATTTGGAACAAAGAAAATAATGAAGATTGGGCTAAAATTTTAGACGTCAATCCACTACCCGAGAGTATCGACTTTTTTGCCAAGGCGGCCTATGTCAACACCGACAGTTTAAATAAAATAACGGCTGCTATTGAAAATCAATTTAGAAATCAAATTGCCGACATTCAATATCCAAAAAGTTTGGTCACTAGTTTAAATGAAAGAACTACCAAAATAGGTTTCCTATTTTTAGTTTTTAGTATTATTTTATGCATTATTGTAATTATTAGCATAGATAATACGATACGATTGGCTATGTTTAGTAATCGCTTCTTAATTAAAACCATGCAAATGGTGGGCGCCACAAGAAACTTTATTTCCAAGCCATTATTAATTCGTGCATTACTTAATGGCTTAATAAGTGCATTAATTGCTATTTTTTTACTTTTTGGATTAATACAATGGGCCATTAGTCAATTCCCTCAATTAGGTAAATTACAGGGAATTAGCAATAGCCTTTTGCTTTTTGGTGGCTTAATATTATTAGGAGTAGGCATTTCGGTTTTTAGCACGCATCGTAGTGTGTTAAAATATTTAAAAATGAAACTGGATGAATTATATTAAAAACATAAATGAATTATATTTAACTGAATTAAAAATAAAATTATGAGTCAAAAAACTAAAAATAGATCCTTAGATTTTTTCGGGAAAAAGAATTATACCTGGATGCTAGTGGGCGCTGCATTAATATTGATAGGAATGCTTTTAATGTCAGGAGGGAAAAGTACCGACCCAAATGTATTCAATACCGATGAAGTGTATAGCTTTAGACGTATTACCTTAGCGCCAATTGTTATTGTGGCAGGTTTTATTGTTGAAATATTTGCCATCTTCAAAAAATCTTAATTTAAATGCTTTCTCCAATGCGATTTCGATTCTTTTTTAAGAACGAAATCGCATTTTAATTTAATGCTATGAATACTTTTCAATCTATTATCATTGCTATTATTGAGGGCATTACCGAATTTTTGCCCATTTCCAGTACAGCACACATGAAATTTGCTAACCCTATTTTAGGTATTAGTAGTGACCCTTTCGTGGACCTTTTTGAAATAGTCATACAGTTAGCAGCGATCGCCTCCGTGGTGGTTATTTATAGAAAAAAGTTTTTTGATTTTAAGCAAATTAGTTTTTACATCAAACTCTTTGTAGCAGTTATACCTGCATTAATTTTTGGCGCACTTCTAAAAAAGCACATTGATGCTGCTTTGGGTAATTTATGGGTCATTGCCATTGTGATGCTGGTAGGCGGTATTGTTCTTTTATTTATTGATCAATTATTTGAAAAAGCAACATTGACAAGTAATGCCAATTCAAATGATGAAGAGATAAGTTATAAAAAATCTTTCGTCATTGGTTGTTTTCAAGTTTTGTCTATTATTTTTCCTGGATTAAGTAGAAGTGCTGCTACTATTATAGGAGGAATGAGTCAAAAATTAAATAAAAAAACAGCTTTAGAATTTTCCTTTTTTTTAGCAGTGCCAACCATGCTAGCAGCTTCTGCGAAAAGCACTTTGGATGTATTTAAAACTAACCCTGAAGTATTTGCCAAAGATAATTTAATACTCCTACTCATTGGAGCCGTCGTGGCTTTTCTTGTTGCCTTAGTGACTGTTCAATTTTTTATTAGAATTGTACAAAAAAAGGGGTTTGCCCTATTTGGATGGTACCGAATTGTATTGGGTAGCACCATTTTAGCTTTGTTGTATACCCAATACCTACATTAAGCAAATAGGACAGTTGCCTTTTTATTTGTATTTTTAAAATACAAATAAATTGCCATGCAAACTGCTTCCAAAAAAGTTGTCAAAGGTTGGACTATGTATGATTGGGCCAATAGCGTTTATAATTTAGTGATTACCTCCACTATTTTTCCTGCTTATTACGAAGCAGTAACAGGAGATGGAAATGAAAACACTTTAATTGATAAAATTAAGATCGGTTCTTACGAGTTTTCAAATACCGCTTTGTATAATTATATTTTAGCCATTGCCTTTGTAATTGTGGCTATCTTATCTCCTATCCTTTCTTCCATTGCCGATTATCGTGGGAACAAAAAAGAATTTCTTAGATTTTTTTGTACCATGGGAAGCTTGGCTTGTGCCTCCCTTTATTTTTTCGATAGTAATCACATTATAGGCGGCTTATTTTCGGTAATTGTTGCCTGTGTTGGTTTTTGGGGCAGCTTGGTATTTTACAATAGTTATTTACCCGAGATAGCAGCACCAGCAGATAGAGACAGAATTAGTGCAAGAGGTTTTATGATGGGCTATATTGGATCGGTCCTTTTACAAATTATTTGTTTTGTGTTTGTATTAAAACCAGAATTATTTGGCATTACAGTGGGTAAAGCTTCTCAAATTTCTTTCTTATTAGTAGGAATTTGGTGGATGGCTTTTGGCTGGTCTGCCATTGCCAAACTTCCTGCAGGCCATGGAGTAAAAGGCGCACATGGAAATAACTTAATTACACAAGGCTATAAAGAGATTCATAAAGTTTGGGTGGAGCTAAAAACACAACCCATCTTAAAAAGATTTTTAGTTTCTTTTTTCTTTTACAATATGGGCGTGCAAACCATTATGTTGGCAGCAACCTTATATGGTAAAAGTGAATTAAATATCCCTACTACCAATTTAATCATAGCCATTTTAATCATTCAACTTGTAGCCATTCCTGGAGCCAATTTAATGGCTAAACTAGCCAGTAAGTGGGGTAATTTCAATACTATTATGGCAGCCATTATTGTATGGATAGGAGGCTGCATTATGGGATATCTCCTTCCTCGCAATGGCATTGTTCCTTTTTATACCTTAGCCATTGTAGTTGGATTTGTAATGGGAGGAATACAATCGGTAAGCAGAAGTACTTATTCCAAATTAATGCCAGAAACACATGATACTACAAGCTATTTTAGCTTCTTTGATGTAACCGAAAAAATTGCGATTGTAATTGGTATGTTTAGTTTTGGAATCATCAATGAAATAACTGGTTCACAACGCAATTCAGTGCTGGCATTGTGCAGCTTCTTTATCATCGGATTCATTCTACTTTACAGAACTTCAAAATTAAAAGGGCATGCAGGTATATAGTATTGAAACGGGTAAATTTAAATTGGATGGCGGGGCCATGTTTGGTGTGGTGCCTAAATCAATTTGGAATAAAACCAATCCTGCAGATGAAAATAATTTATGTACCTGGGCCTTAAGATGCTTGTTGGTGATAGATGGTGATCGTAAAATTTTGATTGACACGGGAATGGGAAATAAGCAGGATGCCAAATTTTATAGTCATTACCAACCTCATGAAACAGTTTCTATAGTAGCCGCTTTAAAAAATATACACTTTACTCCAGAAGATATTACAGATGTATTGCTCACTCATTTACATTTTGATCATGTAGGTGGCGCCATTGTTAAAGAGAAAGAGCAATACCTACCTGCTTTCCCTAATGCAGTGTATTGGGTGAGTGAGCCTCAATGGAATTTGGCATTACATCCCAACAAAAGAGAAAAAGCATCTTTTTTACCTGAAAATATTTTACCCATTGAAGCTTCTAGACAACTTAAGCTAATCAGTCTGCCTTTATTTACTAGTAAAACGCAATTACAAGAAATTCATTTCAGTCCTTTGATAAGTTGTTATGTCGTGAATGGTCATACACAAGGCATGCTAATTCCTAAAATAACTATCCACCAACATACCCTGGTTTATATGGCCGACTTGCTGCCTAGCGTTGGACATATCCCGCTTCCATATGTGATGGGCTATGATATGCAACCGCTTGTTACACTAGAAGAAAAAGAAATATTTTTAAAGGAGGCGGAAAAAAATAATTATACTTTATTTTTTGAACACGATGCCGTAAATGAATGCTGCAATTTAGCGATGACAGAAAAAGGAATTCGTGCGAATAAGATTTTTAAATTAACCACCCTCCTATCCTAACTTAATCATTAGTTCCCACTAGTTCAATTAATGAACTTAATGGATACCTTAAATTTTCAAAACCTACCATATCTACTTTAATGGTTCCAACAATAATGGGGGTTTGAATGCGCACAGGTATATGATTGTCATCGTCTGTAATCCAAATTGTCATTTCTTCTCCACCCTTAAACATCGTACCCTTTACTAAAAGCGGTGCCAATTTAATGGCTTTAAATTTTCCATACCTAGTAGTGATGGTTTCCCTACCTAGATATTTAAAATAAGAAGGATATAAATCCTTATCTAAAAAAAAGTTTAGATAAATTTTATCATTAAGGGTACTATTTTTATAATTGTAATTTCTAGCTGCATAAATAGCACTTAAAACATCATAAGTGCAATCAGGGGTTTTAAATATTCCTTTTCCATTATTTACTGTATTGCCTTTTTGATTAAATAACAAAGTTTCTTTGTGATGAAAACTACCCTCGTTAATTTGTCGCGTAAACTGATACGGTAATAAGGTTTTGCCATCTACTATACTTTCGTATTTATCCCTTACTTTAAATATCCAATCATATTTAGCATTAGAAGTTCCTAAAGCGGTGAAGGTATAAGCATCGGATCCATTCCAATTACTAGATTGTATCGTAAAATTGGTACTGCCTGCGTTTACATACAATCCAATCACATTGTAAAAAATAGTGTAATTTATTTTCTCTCCCACCACAAAGGCGGTATTGGTTTGGTTACACAAGCCGCTCTCTTTAGGCTGAAAATAGGAGAAGAATGAAAACAAAAGAAGTAGGGGGTACATGCTTATTTTATCGCTTTATACTAAACTGATACACAAATTTATCGTTTTATTTTGAATCCCAATAATAGAAAGGATCCAATTATAGCTGGTAATAAAAGATTAACAGCCCATATAATGGTACTAAAACATATCAACATTAAACTGTTAGTATAGTAAGGTGCTAGCAACAAAACTATCAGCTGTCCACGTATCACTAAATCGGTAAGAGCGATGGCTGGAATGATACTTAAACAAAGCAATAGCACCACCAAAGCAATCCACAAATCTAGAATTGGTATAGGTAATGCTAAAATAGTAACTACCCAAGTAAATTGTAAAATAAAAATTGAATACCTAAGTAAGGATAAAATTAACAATTGAATTTTTAGTTCATTGCTAATTTGTAAGGAGGTTAATTTTTTTAACCAGCCTTTAAATTGCCCTTGACTAAAATAGATGATAAAAGCAGCCAATGTAATAAATGGTGCTACCCATTTTAACCAAGGCAGAAAAGGTAAATTAAAAAACAAACCAATCGTCCCTAAAAAAAGTGTAACTAATAGCTGTGCATAAGAGGTCCAAGCCATTTGCGCTAGTCCTTTTAATTTATTTTCGGGTGCTAGAAATAAAATTCTACCTACATAATCTCCCGATCTTACAGGGGTGAAAAAAGAAAAAGCTTGTCCTACTAAAACGCTTTTAAAGGATTGGCCAAGCGTCATCGGATTTAAATACTTAAGCGCTTGCTTCCATTTGACTGCTTCCAATAAATAATTGAATAAAAATAAAATCAACAATACTAGCCATTCTATCCAAGTAATTTTCAAGAATTGTTCTTTTATAGACCCTCCATATTTTTGCAAGTTATCATTGGTCATCACTTTGCTGTAAATAGCTACTGCACAAATAATAAATAAAATAAACCCTATGGCCTTATTGGCGAAAGATAGAATGCGTTTTGTAAGGGCTCCCTTCATAAGTGCCAAAGTTCGTAATTTGAAATGATATCTGTAACTTTATTGTACATGTCAAAAACACCCATTATTTTAGGAATTGATCCAGGAACACAAATTCTAGGTTATGCCATTTTAAAAGGCGGATCAAAGCCTAGTTTAATTGCTATGGATGTATTAAAACTGACAAAAGAAAAAGACATTTATGCAAGACTTCAATTAATACATGCAAAAATTATTGAGCTCATTGAAACCTATCAACCAGAACATTTTGCCATAGAGGCGCCCTTTTTTGGGAAAAATATACAAAGTATGTTAAAGCTAGGCCGGGCTCAGGGGGTAGCCATTGCCGCTGCAATGCAATTTAAATTACCCGTAACTGAATATGCCCCTAAAAAAGTGAAACAATCCATTACAGGCAATGGCAATGCAGATAAAGAAATGATATGGAAAATGTTGGAGCGCATTTTAGACATCAAGAAACAACCTAAATATTACGATGCCACCGACGCCTTAGGGGTAGCTCTTTGTCATCATTATCAAATTACTGGATTACAACTTCCTGCAACAAAAGTGGTTAAAGGAAAAAAATCTTCAAAAAAAACAAATAGCTGGGATGCCTTTATGACAAAAAATCCTAGTAGGGTAAAAAATAAATAGCTGCGTTTTAAAAAAGCAGCCTAATAGCCTTAAAATAGTTACTTATTTTAGCTTACTTACAATAGATGCCTGTATGGTATTAAATTCTTCTTTAGTTAATGAAAGTTTAGGCTGAGAAAATTCCATATCCGAAGCAGCATTAATAGGAATTAAATGTAAATGCGCATGAGGTACTTCTAAACCCACAGTGACCATACCTACTCTATTACAAGGAAAACTTGCCGCAATAGCAGCAGCGATGGGTTTCGCAAATATTAATAGCTCGCTTAAATAAGCATCAGGTACCTCAAAAAATTTATCTACTTCTAATTTAGGAACAATTAAAGTATGTCCCTTTTGCAAAGGAAAAATATCTAAAAAAGCATAAAACTTTTCCGATTCCGCAATTTTATAAGAAGGTATTTCACCATTGATAATTTTAGTAAAAATAGTCATGGCATATACAATTAATTTACACAGTAATATTATCTACCATAAATTTCATCACTCCATTGGGTGCTTGAATTTCGGCTATTTCGCCTACTTTCCTACCCATTAATCCTTTTCCAATAGGAGAAGATGCTGAAATTTTACCCGCTTTTAAATCGGCTTCTTTCTCTCCTACTATCTGATAAGTCATTGTTTTTTTAGTGGCTTGATTGGTAATAGTAACTTTAGTTAATATGGTCACTTTACTAATATCAATGGTATTGGTATCCACAATTTTAGCATTAGAAATAGTAGACTCTAATTGTTTAATTTTAGCCTCTAACATGCCTTGTGCTTCCTTGGCAGAATCGTATTCTGCATTTTCTTTTAAATCACCTTTTTCTCTCGCCTCTCCAATAGCTCTTGATGCTGCAGGACGATCCACCGACTTCATTCGTTGTAATTCTTCACGCATTTTATCGAAGGTCTCCATGGTCACATATGCTGTATTCTCGCTCATACCCTTAGTTTAGTTATAAAAAAAATACAACGCCACATAATTGTAGCGTTGCATGATGTAAAGATATAAAATATTGGCTAAATGATACCTAATTTTTCCAATACCACTTTGGACATCTTATAATAAGCTTCCTGGCTATACCCTGCAATATGGGGGGTTAGCAGGAAGTTAGGAAAGGCTTGTAAATCAGCCAATAAGGCCTTTTCCTGGCTAGAAAAGCTAGCCAATTGCTCATTCTCCAACACATCCAAACCCGCCCCTTTTAGCTGCTCTAATTGGAGCGCTTTTAGCAAAGCATTCGTATCCGTAACCGCCCCTCTACAGGTACTTATAAAATAGGGTTTCTTTTTAAAACCACTAAAGAAAGCGCTGTTGGCATAATGATGTGTCAAGTTCGTCAATGGCAAATGTAAGCTCACCACATCGGCCTGCTCTTGAATCATTTCAATAGAAGCCGACTTTACCCAATCTGTTTCAAAACCAGTTTTATAAATATCATGAGCCAAAATTTGCACATCAAATCCGCTTAACACTTTGGCGAATGCAGTACCTGTATTTCCAAATCCAATGATGCCTATTGTTTTACCTGTTAGTTCATCTGCTCTATTGGCATCACGTATCCATTTTCCTGCTTGCACTTCTTGGTAGGAACTATGTATTCGGTTCATTAAACTTAAAACCAAACCCAAGGTATGTTCACCCACCGTTGTTCTATTTCCCTCGGGACTACTTACACAAAGTATATTTTTAGCAGCTGCCAACTCAGTATCAATTAATTCCATTCCACTACCAATGCGCCCAATCCATTTTAATTGAGTTGCTTTTTCAATAATGGCAGCATCTATTTTTAAACGGGTGGTTACAATTAACCCATACGCTGTATCAACGCAACCCAGTAAAGCCTCATAGCTTATGGCAGGCTCGTATTGAAGCTCATAACCTTTTTGCTGGAGCGTATCCAATAAAAAGGAATGTACAGGTGCAGTTATAATTATTTTCAACGCCATTTTATTCAACATGCATTTTAAAAGTTAACGCAGCATAATCTTCAAAGGTCAAGTTCTCCGCTCTTTTGGTAAAAAGAGGATCCTGTAATTGTGCTGCACTAAAATAAGGTTTTAATGGATTTCTCAACATTTTTCTTCTTTGTCCAAAAGCCATTTTAACTATATGAAAAAATAATTTCTCAGAAACAAATTTTGGAAAAACATCTTTGCGGGTAAATTTAATCACACCACTCATTACTTTAGGGGGTGGTGTAAACGCTGTGGGAGGTACGTCAAATAAATAAGTGACGTCGTAAAAAGCCTGCGTTAAAACACTTAAAATACCATAAGCTTTTGAATTGGGTTTGGCAGCAATGCGTTCGGCTACTTCTTTTTGAAACATACCCACCATCATAGGCACTTGCTCTTTCCATTCTAATATTTTAAAAACTATTTGTGTAGATATATTGTAGGGAAAATTGCCCGCCACCACAAAATCATTTTCAAAAGGAATAGCAGCCTCCAAAATATCGGCTAATATTAATTTATCTTTTAATTCAGGATATTCTTGGCTTAGAAAAGCAACTTTTTCTCGGTCTAATTCAATGGCCTTAAAAGATACCGTTGGAATGTCTTGAATATACTTAGTTAAAGCACCTGCTCCTGGACCTACTTCTAGCAATTGCTTAATTTCCTGTTGTAGCAATACCTCCTGAATATCCTTACAAATTTGAGCGTCATTCAAAAAATGTTGACCCAGCGACTTTTTTAGCGTGTATTGCATGAGGCAAAGTTAGGTTTTTGTGCGTACTTTTACAGCCTAATCAAATGGATATGAACCCAGACATCAGAAAACCAATAATAGGCTTTACTTGTGGCGATTTAAACGGCATTGGACTTGAATTAATCATCAAATCTTTGTCAGACAACCGCTTGCTGGATTTCATTGTACCCGTTGTTTTTGCTAATAATAAATCTATTAATTTTTATAGAAAAGGCTTACCAGAATATGCCATCAATTTTACAGCTGCTAGCGACCTTTCTAAATTGAATACGAAGCAAGTAAACTTAGTCAACTGCTGGGAAGAAGAAGTAGCGATTACCCCTGGCGAAATGACAGAGCTGGGTGGAAAATATGCATTGATTTCTTTAGAAGCTGCCGTAGCTGCTTTAAAAAATAAACAAATTGATGGTATCGTTACGGCTCCTATTCACAAAAAAAATATTCAATCCCCTAATTTTAATTTTAGTGGGCATACCCCTTATTTGCAACATGCATTTGGGAATACTGAAAATTTAATGTTACTCGTAGCAGAAAATTTAAGAATGGCCTTGGTCACCGAACATGTAACCATACAGGAAGTTGGACAGCATATTACCAAAGATAAAATAAAACAAAAGCTGACTATTTTAAATAGTAGCTTGAAAAAAGATTTTGGCATTGATGCACCTCGCATTGCAGTATTAGCATTAAACCCACATGCTGGAGATGAAGGATTAATTGGGAAAGAAGAAATTGAAATTATAAAACCTGCTATTAAAGAAAGTAAGCAACAAATGTTGGTATATGGCCCTTATTCGGCAGATGCTTTTTTTGCAAGAGGTGCGCACGAAAAATTTGATGGCGTATTAGCCATGTACCATGATCAAGGCTTAATACCCTTTAAATCATTGGCTTTTGGAGAAGGCGTCAATTTTACAGCAGGATTACCTATTGTAAGAACCAGTCCCGACCATGGAACTGCATTTGATATTGCAGGAAAAAATAAAGCCGATGCAGGTTCTTTTACGGCCAGTATATTTGAATGTGCAAGAATTATTCATGCCCGCCAAGGTTATACCGATATGCGCTTGAATCCACTTAAGAAAATAAGTGCTAGAATGTTTGCAGGCGCCGTGGATGAAAGATTGTATGAAAACGATTAAAATATTTTTATCTTACAATTCAACTGCCATTAGCTCCTTTCCTAAATTATGAAAGGCTGCTTGAATTTTTTTAACTTGATCTATTCTCGGTTTTCTATGCAAATTTGCATAATGATTCAATTGTTTTTGATTGATGCCAGAATATTTCTCTAATGCCGATCCAGTAATTACATTCTTATAATATTTTAGCAGGCTCTGTGTATCAAATTTAAATACCAATTCGTATTTCCCTCTAAAAGAAACTGGAAGCTTATCTCCATCTTCCTTCATTCCATCCAAATGAAATTGGATTGCTTCATGAATTTTAGCTTTAATTTCATCCGGAGTTTTTCCTGTAGATATACAACCTGGAAGTTGCGGCACATGTGCTGAAAAGTTTTTACTTGCAAAGAAAATTTCAACGATATTTTTTTTCATAATTATACTATTATCTTTTACAATAATCTAGCTTGTTTTAAAATAGATTTCACTACCCTATGCTCTAATACCACATTCTTGCCATGATCAGGTATGGTGACTCTCCCTTTTTTAATACTATGTTTATATTGTTTATGACTTCCCTTTTGAGTATGTAAATACCAGCCATCTATTTCAATTATTTTAATCATCTCCTTGACTTTTTTTATCATTTAGCTTGATTTTACAAAGATATATAATTATATATCATTTAAAATAATATTATTTCAAGCTAAATTCACGAAATTAAAAATGAATAACCCGTAATTCTAATTAAACTTATTCGTTCGGAGATTTTCTAAAGTGTTGATAATACTCAACACTTAGAACAAAAAATATTGCAAGGAAAAGTTTATAAAGGACAAGCTTTAATCAATTCTTCTAAAATGGGCCTACCCCAGTGTGGCATTACCGTAAAATCAGTTTTGATTTGATCAAATGCAGATTTTGCTTTTTGTGCAATAGGCCTTGCAGAATTACAACCGCCGCCAAATAAAACGGGCATTTTATATTGCAGGTTGGCCTTTAAAATATATGGTCTTGGATTATTTTTATTTAACGCGATTGCCTGTTCTAATGGTTTCTTTATTCTAGATTCATACACCTTCCATCTAAATATAGGATTGACCGCCATTTTTGAAGTATAAACGATACTCTCCAAACATAGCACCTCATCACTATTATGTAGTGCCTTAGTAATCGTTAGCCATTGAATAGCTTCATTGGCAAGTTGATCGGAATCACCCATTTTTTTCATTGCCATTCTCGCTTTTATAATGCTTGCATAATAGGCAGGTAACCAAGCGGATGGATCTTGTTTGTACAATTCCTCCATTTTTGCAAAAGCAATAACATACTGATCGCGGGTTTGACATTTATTAAGTAAAACGACGGCGGCTTCTAAATTTTTAGTAAAACTACTTGACTGCGATTTACCTTGATTGAATAAACAGCAAAAAGATAATAATAAAAATAGTCGGCGCATCTTTAAAAAATATTGTTGGGTATGCCTTTATTAATGGTATACTTTGAATAAGTTATTTCAATGGTACCCTTTTTATTTTTAAGTGCCTTTTTTTTAGCGGCAGGGTCCTCATCTCCAAACTCTAAAGTAATTCCATTAGGCAATTTATAATCTTTAGTATTAAAACTAAAAATTATTTTACTAGCCAGCCCCTGTTGGGCATATTCACCATATTGCATAGTAATTTCATAACTGCCATTTTCCTTAGTGGTGGTAGCAGTTTTATAGACCAAAGCATCGATAGGGTCAATCCATAATGTAGAGATAACCCAGTCTAAATTATCGTCGGTAGGAATTAATTTTATGACCGTCACATTTTTACCATTCAACACCTGTGTGCCTGATGGAATAGTGGTATACTGTTTCGTATTTAATAAAGTATTAATTGTTAACGATACGCCTCCTCTAGGCAATAATGAAATACCCCCTTCTTTTTTAACTTTTAATAAATTGGGCTTTTTAAAATAGACTTTTACTTTTCCTAAAGAGGCTTTAATAAAAGAGACATCGGTTTTCATGGTTCCCTCTGCAACATAATCATTTACCTGGGCTAATTTTTGAGCTACTTTTTCAATTAAAGGATCTGTTTGTGCAATTGCTGTCGTTGAAACAAATAAGCCTATGAAAAATAGGATGTAACCGAAGAGTATAATTGTAAATTTTTTCATGATAGTCTTAACTAAGGATGTCTTTTTTCTTAATAATAATAATCGAAGCACTTACAAATAAAATGATATGTAAGGTTAGTACGATTAATGAATTTTTAATCTTAGGTATATTTAAGATACTTCCGTGAATAGCTTCATTGTTGTCATTTACCTGTATATCAAAAAATTCTTTCCAGTTATTCATGTGCGTTGTAAACAAATAAGGCTTAATCACTGTAAACAATGGAATATTTAAAGTACTTAAAATAGTAAAAAATACAATGGCACTCATGGTGCCTACAATGGGCCCAATAGAGTTATTTGCCATACTAGACATCAAAAAACCTAGGCTAGTCACCGTTAACAAAGAAAAGCTAGCAAAAACAAAAGCACCTACATAGCGCCATAGCACATCATTTTGCTCTATAAGCACTACATAATTAGATTTCATTAAAAATAAATCGTCGGTACCAAACACCCACATGCTAACAAAAAGTGCTAAAAAGGCCAACCAGATTAAAAGCAAAATAGTATACACACTTGCTGCAATAAATTTAGCCAATACCCATTGAGTTCTACTAAAAGGTGTACTAAATAACAAACGCAGGGTACCTAAATTGGCTTCCCCCGAAATCATATCTGCAGCTATCAAAGCTACTAGTAAGGGCACGTGCACTAATAACAATTGCAATAATATATAACAAATCAAATAGCCATTTAATACTTTGCCATCTACGGTTAAAGTATCATTAATATCCTTCATTAAAAAAGCAGCATAGGTATCGCCATCAATTTTTAATCCCAATTGGATCACCACAATCAGTGCCGCAATAGCACCAAAGGCAATATAGGTTCTGGGACGCCTAAATATTTTATACAATTCTATCTGAATCAATGACCACATATTTAAGCGTTTGATGTGATTTGTAGAAAATAATCTTCCAAAGAATTCTTAGTTTCAATACCCAGCAAGGACACCCCGGCCTTTATAAGTGATTCATTGAGCAATGGTATTTCATAGGTGGGAATTTTTAAAAAAATGCCTTCCTTTCTAGGTAATAAATAATTGCTAAAACTCCCTGCCACTATCACTTGTAGTGTACCTGCATCATTTAGTGTTTTTATTTGTACGATTCTCTTCTGTGGATCTAATAATTCTTTCGTCACTCCTTCTACCATTTTTTTTCCTTGATGGATAATTAATATTTGATTGGCCACTTGCTCAATTTCAGAAAGCAAATGAGAGGAAACAAACACAGTTTTCCCTTCTTCTATTGCTAATTTTTTTATTAATTCTCTAATATCGGCAATGCCTTGTGGATCTAATCCATTGGTAGGCTCATCTAATATTATTAAACTAGGATTGTGTACTAAAGCTATCGCTATCCCTAACCTTTGCTTCATGCCTAAAGAAAAAGTTTGTACTTTATCATTGGCACGATTGGCTAAGCCTACTTTTTCTAAGGTTTCCTCTATAGCCGTAACCGGTATTTTTCGCCTCCTCACTTTAGCAAATAATTGAAGATGTTCTTTGGCACTTAAATAAGGATATAAATCGGGCCTTTCTATAATGGCACCTACCTGCTCCAAAATGTCTGTTCTATTTTTTTCTATGGATTGTCCGAATATTTCAATGCTCCCGCTGCTGGGGTGAATCAAGGAAAGCAACATACGTATTGTGGTGCTTTTGCCTGAGCCATTTTGACCCAAAAAGCCAAAAACCTGCCCAGCTTGCACCTCAAAGCTTAGGTCATCCACGGCCTTCAGGCTTCCAAAATGCTTACTAATATGTTGTACTTTAATCACCGACATACCTATATAACAAAAAACCCCGAACATAGTTCGGGGTTTTACTATAAATAGAGTTGAGTACTATTTGTATTGAGGTATAATGCTATTGGCTAAATCCACCATTTGCTTTAACCCGTCTTCTGGTAAATTGCCTTTCTTAAATTCAGCTAAAACGTTTGGTAATTTATTACTCATTTCTAATAAGAAATGGGCTTCAAATTCTTTTACCTTACGCACCGCTACCTCTTTCAATAAACCATTGGTACCTAAGTAAATAATAGCTACTTGCTTCTCTACAGAGAATGGACTGTATTGTGCTTGCTTTAATATTTCCACGTTTCTTGCACCTTTGTCAATTACTGATTTAGTAGCCGCATCCAAGTCACCCCCAAATTTTGAAAAGGCTTCCAACTCACGGTACAAAGCTTGATCCAACTTTAAAGTACCAGATACTTTTTTCATGGATTTAATTTGCGCATTACCACCCACACGACTTACAGAAATACCTACGTTAATCGCTGGACGAATACCCGCGTTAAACAAGTTACCTTCTAAGAATATTTGTCCGTCAGTAATAGAAATTACGTTGGTAGGAATATATGCAGAAACGTCACCCGCTTGTGTTTCAATAATTGGCAAAGCGGTTAAAGATCCACCACCCTTTACCAAATGCTTGATAGAAGCTGGTAAATCATTCATGTCTTTCGCTACATCATCATTGGCAATTACTTTTGCAGCACGCTCTAATAAACGACTATGCAAATAGAATACATCACCTGGATAAGCCTCACGTCCTGGAGGACGACGTAATAATAAGGATACCTCACGATAAGCTACTGCTTGCTTAGATAAATCATCGTAAACAATCAATGCAGGACGACCTGTATCACGGAAAAATTCTCCAATAGCCGCGCCCGCAAATGGAGCATAGAATTGTAATGGAGCAGGATCTGCTGCTGGAGCTGCTACAATAGTTGTATAAGCCATAGCTCCATTGTCTTCTAATGTTTTCATTACGCCCGCAATGGTAGATGCTTTTTGTCCAATCGCTACATAAATACAGTATACTGGTTTGCCAGCATCATAAAATTCTTTTTGATTGATAATAGTATCAACACAAATTGCTGTTTTACCTGTTTGACGATCTCCAATAACTAACTCACGTTGACCACGTCCAATAGGAATCATCGCATCAATCGCTTTGATACCAGTTTGTAATGGTTCTTTCACTGGCTCACGGAAAATTACCCCTGGTGCTTTACGCTCCAATGGCATTTCATACAATTCGCCTTTAACAGGACCTTTACCATCTATAGGTTCTCCTAAAGTATTAATTACACGACCTACTAAGCCTTCTCCTACTTTAATAGAAGCAATCTCACCAGTTCTTTTTACTTTGTTTCCTTCTTTGATGCCTTTGCTATCACCCATTAATACCACACCCACATTGTCTTCTTCTAAGTTCAATGCAATGGCTTTGGTACCATTTTCAAATTCTACTAACTCACCACTTCTTACGCCATTTAAACCGTAAACACGGGCAATACCATCACCCACTTGCAATACAGTTCCTACTTCTTCTAAATCTGCAGAGGCATTAAAATTACTTAGTTGTTGTCTAAGAATTGCTGAAATTTCATCTGGTTTTATATCCGCCATAATAGTCTATTTTAATGTATGATTATTTATATTTTACTAATGTACTCGTTATTCAAAAATTGTTTTTTAATATCTTTTAAATCTCTTGCGATACTAGCGTCTATTAAATTATTATTAAACTCTAAAACAAAACCACCAATTAATTTTTCATCGGTCTTGGTGGTTAATTCTACCGTTGCAAAACTTGTTTCTGATTTTACTTTATCTTCTATTGACTTCTTTAATACATCAGTCACTTCCACGGCAGTAGTTAAGGTAACTTGATGTATGCCTTTGATTTCATTATATTGATCAATAAAGGCACTAGCCATTTCGGGCAATTCACTTTCACGTCCTTTTTTAACCAATAACACCATAAAGGAGTTAGACAACAAGCCTACTTTATTTTTAAAAACTTCGGCAAGGATACTATTTTTTTGATCTGCTTTAATAATAGGACTACGCAATACATTTACTAACTCACTACTCGCTTGGCAAACTGCATGCAAATATTTCATATCGGCATATACGGCTTCCAATTGACCTTGCTCTGTAGCTAAATCCAATAAACTTTTTGCATACCTCCCTGCTAATCTTGCGTTGGCCATTTCTTACAATTTAATTTAACTTAACACCGTCTGCTAATTGTTGAATATATTTTTCTTGCTCTGCTTTATTAGCTAATTCTTTTCTCAATACTTTTTCTGCTACTTCTACAACCAAAGAACCCACTTGATTCTTTACATCCGTTAAAGCGGCATTTTTTTGTTGCGTAATGGCTATTTGCGCATCCGCTACAATTCTTTCGTATTCAGATTTTGCTTTATCTTTTGCTTCCGCAACCATTTTCTCAGAAGCTTCTTTTGCTTCTTTAATTAAAGTGGCTCTTTCCTCACGTGCTTTGGCTAACAATGTTTCATTTTCATTTTGCATCGCAGTTAAATCGGCTTTCATTTGGTCGGCTTTTGCCAAAGAATCCTCGATGCCTTTTTCTCTATCAGAGATGGCTTTCAACATAGGCTTCCATGCAAACTTTCCCAAAACAACCAATAGTCCAATAAAGGCAACAGTATTCCAAAATACCAATCCAATATCTGGTAACACCAATGGGTTTATTTCTAACAACATAATCCTTAATTTATCTTAATGATTTAAAATCTTTTCTTCGTTTACAAACTTTCCGTTTAAAAATTATAGGCCCTTCGCCCTGTGCTAGGGCCTATAATACTTTTGGAAATTTTTTGATAGATTATCCGTTCCCCAATAGGGCAACCACCACCGCAAATAAAGCTACGGCCTCAACGAAGGCAGCCATTACGATCATGTTAGAACGAATATCATTCACTGCTTCTGGTTGACGAGCAATACTTT
>CANHOY010000001.1 GCA_947462495.1 Bacteroidota bacterium | reverse complement strand
TATTCTCCGTGAAAGCCTGTCATTGTTAATAATTAAAGTGATTTTTACCACTTGTTCACACAAATTAACACAATTTCCCACTTTCAAAGGCTAAAACAGGGGTTCTAGTTTTCCACAAGTAATAAACCAAGCTGAAAATCAATGCAGTAGGGCTATTCCATTCATTTTGTAAGAATTATTGATGTTGAGGTTGTGTATTGCTGTGGAAAAGCGCGTTTTTTATGTGAAAAACAGGTGAATTAGCATGAAAATCAAGGCAATATGTACCTTTAGGGCATGATTGAACGTCCTAGCCTACCTATTCAAGCATTTGATTATGATTTACCAGATCAATGCATAGCCTATACTCCATCTGCCCATAGATCGGATAGTAAGCTATTGGTTTGGGACAAAGAGATAATTGGCGAAAGTACTTATGCGCATATCGCAGATTTTATTCCAGAAAAATCCACTTTGATTTTTAACAATAGTAAAGTTATTGCAGCAAGAATTTTATTTGAAAAATATAATAAAACCGAAACTGCTTTTTCTAATACTAGTGATTTAAAAGAATCGAATTCGAATAGTTCCAACAAAAATGACAATAGCATTATAGAAATTTTTTGTTTAGAACCCAGCATTAAATATAGTCCTGTATCCATTGCCATGCAAGCCACAAAAAAAGTAGAATGGATTTGCTTAGTGGGCGGTGCTAAAAAATGGAAAGATGGTTGGCTCGAAAAAAGTTTTCAGCTACAGGATAAAAAAATAATTATACAAGCTAAAAAAATTGAAGCTTTAGACGGAAAATTTTTAATTGAATTTTCTTGGGAGGAGGATATTCATTTTTCTGAAATTATTGAACAGATTGGAAACATACCGCTTCCCCCTTATATTCAAAGGGCCACCACCCCTGAAGACAAAGATCGATACCAGACCACTTATGCAATAGAAGAAGGATCCGTAGCAGCCCCCACGGCTGGCTTACATTTTAATGAAAATATATTCAATGCATTGGCTGCAAAAAAAATAGACAGTCAATTTCTTACTTTACATGTTGGGGCGGGAACTTTTCTACCTGTAAAAACTGAAAACATAAGCGACCACCCCATGCACGCAGAGTTTTTTGAAGTACCTAAATCGGTCATTCAATTTTTCTTACAAAAAGAATTTGAAAAAGAAAAACTTGAAAATAATCAAAAAGCCGCTCCTGTTATTTCAGTTGGAACCACCTCCCTTCGTACTATAGAATCGCTTTATTGGTTTGGCGTTAAATTAATTCAGTTTAAAAAAACGGCTACTTTGGAACAGTTAGCCTCCTTTAATTTAAAACTACTACAATGGGACGCCAATGATTTAAATGAATTAAACATATCTAAAAAAGAAGCTCTAACCGCTTTATTAGATTGGATGGAATTAAAAAAATTAACTAAATTAATTGCCAGTACTAAATTAATGATTGTTCCAGGCTATTCCTTTAGACTATGCAACGGGTTGATTACTAATTTTCATCAACCTAAATCTACCTTATTACTTATTATAGCTGCGATTACTGGAGATAAATGGAAAAATATTTACAAGCATGCTATTGAGCACCAATACCGTTTTTTAAGTTACGGAGATGGCTCCTTGTTTTGGATGGCTAACTATTAGGTAATACCACTTCAATGGAAGTGCCTTTGCCCAATTCACTTTTTACTTGAATATTTCCTTTATGGGAATCGACGACCCATTTTACATAACTCATTCCTAAACCATACCCTTTTACATCGTGCACGTTGCCAGAATGTGCTCTATAAAATTTTTCAAAAATATGCTTTATCGCATCTGCATTCATTCCAATGCCTTTGTCTTCAATGGTAATATACATTTTATTATTTGCCGACCTAGTTTTAATAACAATATCAATAGTTTCTTTTGCATATTTAATGGCATTGTCAATTAAATTAGATAACACATGTAACAAATGCTCTTCATCCACTTCAATAATGGCTGGATTGGCTTCTAATATAGTTTGCACATTGGAGGGCTTGCCTTCCAACTGCAATTTAAAGCTATCTACTACCCCCTGAATTAAGTCATGTATATCCGTGGGTTGCTTAGTTAACTCATTTTCTTTTTTATCTAATTGCGCTGCTTGTAAAATAATTTCTACATGTTTATTCATGCGCACATTTTCTTCCTTTATAATATTTATAAAGTATTCGACCGATTTTGGATCGGTATTTACTTTAGAACTTCTTAATGCATCTACCGCTAAGGAAATAGTTGCCAATGGTGTTTTTAATTCATGGGTCATGTTATTGATAAAATCTCTTTTGATTTCTACCAACTTCCTTTGAGACAATAATGACCTGATGGTAATAAAAAAAGCGGCCAGTACAACTAATATAAATAAAACCACCCCAACAATCACCCACTGTAAAGCATGTAATAAATACAATTTCACATTAGGCATGACTATAATGATAGATTCAAAAGGACCAGATGGCTCTATCACATCCTGCGGTATTACCGACACCCTGCTTTGTAAACTATTCTCCTCATCCGTAAATACCTCTTCAAACTTGTTACTCTTTAACTCAATGTTTCCTTTTTTATCCGCTACAGCAAACTCAAAATGTATATCGCCTAACCCATACTTTCCTAATGCGATTCTAATTTTTAAATTGATTTCTTCCCGACTATAGGTATCTGCTATAGTATTTTCTTCAAAACTATGTAAATGATAATCATCGTTTAAGCCTAATGCTTTTTTAGGAAAATGAAATGACAAGCCACTATTCATTTTTCTCGCAATTTCATTAGAAACCATTACACCTGACTGATTCAACTTGTCAGACAATTGATTTTTAGATAAAATGAGCAAGCCCTGCAGCCAAGTTATTTGTATAAATAAGATACCCAAAATGGATAAGCCTATTAAAGTAAATATAATTGGAAATGTTTTTTTCATAACACAAGCTTCAACCCTGGTTACGGGTATGTGAATATAAAAAAAATCCCGGCTACCTAAGGCAACCGGGACAATTATTTATAATGTTGGCTTTTTAACAGATAGGGTAAGTTATAAAACACCTTCCACTAAAACAGTCGTTTTATTATTGATCACTTCAACAAAACCACCTTGAATGGCATACATTTCTGAAGGCATGCCTTTTTTTAACACTTTTACCTGACCCACCCCTAAAGCACTCACCAAGGGAGCGTGCTTATCCAATACTTCAAATAAACCATCAATGCCAGGCAATTGAACGCCTTGCACATCGCCGCTGAATAGTTTTTTTTCTGGTGTTAATATTTCCAATAACATGAAAGCTGTTTAAGTAATCGAAATTTATAATTAAGCGGTAGCCATCATTTTCTTTCCTTTCTCAATTGCATCGTCAATGGTACCCACCAAGTTAAACGCCGCTTCTGGATAAGCATCCACATCTCCATCCATAATAGCATTAAATCCGCGGATGGTATCTTCAATAGAAACAAATACCCCTTTTAATCCGGTGAATTGCTCTGCCACATGGAAAGGTTGTGATAAGAAACGTTGTACACGACGTGCACGAGAAACAATTAATTTATCTTCATCGCTTAATTCATCCATACCTAAGATGGCGATAATATCTTGCAACTCCTTGTAACGTTGTAAAATCATTTTTACTTTTTGTGCAGTGTCATAATGTGCATCACCCACAATAGCTGGTGTTAAAATTCTTGAAGTAGAATCCAAAGGATCTACCGCAGGATAAATACCTAAATCGGCAATTTTACGAGACAATACTGTAGTAGCATCTAAGTGCGCAAAAGTAGTAGCTGGCGCTGGATCGGTTAAATCATCCGCAGGAACATACACCGCTTGTACAGAAGTGATAGAACCATTTTTGGTAGAAGTAATACGCTCTTGCATCAATCCCATTTCTGTAGCCAAAGTAGGTTGGTAACCCACCGCTGATGGCATACGACCTAATAAAGCCGATACCTCAGAACCTGCTTGTGTGAAACGGAAGATATTATCAACGAAAAATAAAATGTCTTTTCCTTTGCCTGTACCATCTCCATCACGGAAATATTCCGCAATAGTTAACCCACTTAAAGCCACACGCGCACGTGCTCCTGGAGGTTCATTCATTTGTCCGAATACGAAAGTAGCTTTTGATTCTTTTAAGTCTTTCATGTTTACTTTACTCAAATCCCATCCACCTGCTTCCATGCTATGTTTGAAATCATCACCATATTTCATGATACCTGCTTCAATCATCTCACGTAATAAATCATTCCCCTCACGTGTTCTTTCACCCACACCCGCAAATACGGATAATCCTCCATGTCCTTTTGCGATATTATTAATTAATTCTTGAATCAATACTGTTTTACCTACACCCGCTCCACCAAACAATCCAATTTTACCACCTTTTGCGTAGGGCTCGATTAAGTCAATCACTTTAATGCCTGTAAACAACACTTCGGTGGCAGTACTTAAGTCTTCAAACTTTGGAGGATTGGCGTGAATAGGACGGCCATTAGATTTATCTAATTGAGGTAAGCCATCAATGGCATCACCTGTTACATTAAATAAACGACCATAGATATCATCACCAATTGGCATGGAGATTGGCTTGCCTGTATCGGTCACGACCATACCTCTTACCAATCCTTCTGTACCATCCATGGCAATGGCTCTTACACTGTCTTCTCCTAAATGCTGTTGCACCTCAAGAATTAGCTTTTCACCATTTGGTTTTGTAATATAAAGGGCATTGTAAATTTCAGGAAGTGAATTCTGATTAGGGAATTGCACATCGACTACAGCGCCAATAATTTGTTTGATTTTACCTGTTGTTACCATAATATTCTATTTCGGTTGCAAAGGTAAGGCATTGTAGCTTTATTGCAAAAATTGTAGGTAGATAAAAGCAGCTAAAATTCCCCCCACAATAGGGCCCAAAACAGGTACAGCCGCATAACCCCAATCGCTGCTCCCTTTTCCCTTGATAGGCAGGATAAAGTGCATAATTCTAGGTCCCAAATCCCTGGCTGGATTGATGGCCCAACCGGTAGGTCCGCCTAATCCAAAGCCAATTCCACCCACCAATAAGGATACCGGCAAGGCAGACAAAGCGCCTAAATCGGAACTGGCAGGCTTTAAGAAAAATATGCCTAATAAAAAAACCATGGTAGCCAATGTTTCTACTATAAAGTTTTGAGGCAAATTACGAATAGAAGGCCCGGTTGCAAAAACAGCCAATTGCGCCCCTTGATCTTTGGACTCATTGAATTGGTCTTTATAAATCATCCAAACTATGAAAGCCCCCAACATAGCCCCTAACATTTGCGCTAGTATATAAGAAGGGACCAAGGCCCAACTAAATTTTCCAGCACTGGCAAGTGCAATTGTAACAGCTGGATTTAAGTGCCCACCACTAATACTACTTGTAGCATACACACCAATAAAAACTGCAATCACCCAACCGAGTACAATGGTCACCAAACCACCATTGTTTCCTTTGGTATTAGGTAAAATATTATTGGCGACAACGCCATCTCCTATCGTTACTACCAATGCGGTTCCTAGTATTTCTGCAACAAATGGTGTCATGTTTTTTTTATTTTTGTTAAATAATAAATTAAGTTAAATCATAAAAAATCTAAAAAGTAGTATAAATTTTAATTACCAATTATTCGTTGCTTTAATAGCTCTTTCCCAACCTTGAATACACTCTGATCTTTGCTCCTTTTTTACAGTAGGCTCAAATATTTGATCTATTTGCCATTTTGATCTTAACTCCTCTATGTCTTTCCAAAAACCAACTGCTAAGCCTGCTAAGTAAGCAGCACCGAGTGCAGTAGTTTCCACCATGGTTGGACGAATTACTTTAGTGTTCACAATTTCAGATTGAAACTGCATGAGTAAATTATTATGGGTGGCTCCTCCATCTACTCTTAATTCAGCAATAGGAATGCCCGAATCGGCTTCCATTGCTTTTAATAAATCATAACTTTGAAAGGCAATACTTTCTAAAGCTGCACGTGCAATATGTGCCGAAGTAGTTCCTCTTGTAATACCCACAATAGTTCCTCGTGCATGTTGATTCCAATAGGGCGCCCCTAGTCCTGCAAAAGCAGGTACTAAATAAACCCCATCGGTGCTATCCACTTCTTTGGCTAATGACTCTACCTCAGATGAATTTCTAATTAAATGCAAGCCATCTCTTAACCATTGCACCACCGCACCTCCAATAAATACACTCCCCTCTAAAGCATAATAGGTATGACCATTCATTTGTAAAGCAATGGTAGTTATTAAATTATTTTTTGAACTCACTGCTTTTTCTCCCGTGTGCATTAACATAAAACAACCTGTACCATAAGTGTTTTTTACCATACCAGGCGAAGTACACATCTGTCCAAACAAGGCAGATTGTTGATCTCCTGCAATACCTGCAATAGGAATTTCATGATGAGCAAATAATTGTGTGGTATGTCCGTATACTTCACTGCTACTTTTTACTTCTGGCAACATGTTCGCTGGCACATCTAATATTTTTAATAATTCTGCATCCCATTGTAAAGTATGTATATTAAAAAGCATAGTACGTGAAGCATTGGTCACATCTGTTACATGCACTTTTCCATTGGTTAATTTCCAAACCAACCAGGAATCAATGGTGCCAAATAAAAGTTCGCCCTTATTGGCTAAATCTCTTGCACCAGCTACGTTATCTAAAATCCATTTAATTTTTGAACCTGAAAAATAAGCATCAATCACCAAGCCAGTTTTTTCTTGAATCAATGCAGCTTTACCCTGTTTTTTTAATTCGTCACAAAAATCAGATGTACGTCTATCTTGCCAAACAATTGCATTGTAAACAGGGTGTCCAGTAATTTTATTCCATACTACTGTGGTTTCTCTTTGATTGGTAATTCCAATGGCAGCAATATCTTGTATCGATAATCCTTTCATGCTGATTGCTTCAGTAGCTACCCCCATTTGTGTACTCCATATTTCTAAGGGATCATGCTCGACCCAACCTGGCTTAGGAAAAATTTGTTTGAATTCTTTTTGTGCAGTAGCGTGAATTTGCCCCTGGTGATCAAATAACATAGCACGACTGCTGGTCGTACCTTGATCAAAGGCTAAGATAAATTTTGACATGAAAAGCAATTATTAGATTGTAATATAAAAAAATAATTGCAGAAATTATCTTCTATTTTTTAACCAATTTTCTGGATCAAAGAAAACACCTTTCTCATTGTTAATCATTAATAATAAAGCGCCTTCCCCATCTAAATTGATGCCCGATTTCCCAAGCAAAGTGCCTGCACGAACTTCCTGACCTACATTTACATTAATGCTACTTAAATGCGTATAAGTGGAGAAATATTTTCCATGTTGAACAAAAACAGTCAAGTCACCATTAATGTCTCCTGTATATTTTACAATTCCATTGGCTAAACTTTTTACAGAAGTGCCTTTTGGTAATGCCAACTCAATGCCATCGCTTTTTCGATTTAATTTGGTACCTGGTATATTTTCGACACCAAAATGGATGTATACATTCCCTTTATCCACTGGCCATGGTAAATTTCCTTTGTTGTTTTCAAAAGAGATGGAAGCTTCTCTGCCCTCTTCGGTGGTTTCCAAAGCCGAATAGGGACGATTATCGGTGGTGCTAGTTAATCCGCCTTCTGCATTAACGACTTTCGTATTTTTAGTAGTTGCTTTAGAAGTAGAAGGCGCTTCCGTATTTACTTTGGTATTGGCTTTATTAGCTGCTTCATTGGCTGCTCTTGATTTAGCAATTCTTTCTTTTTCTTTTCTTTCCGCTTCCAAAGTTTCACGTCGAATAATGGTTAATAAGGCAGATTGCATTTTTCTTCTTTGCGCTTCTTTTTGTCGGACCTGTGCACTAATTTCCTGCTCTTTATTTTTTAGTTGCTTAACAATTTTATCTTGTTCTTTTCGGTCGTCCACTAACACTTTTAGTTGTTCACTTTGAACAGTTAATGTTTTTAATCGATCTTTTTTATTAGAACCCAATTGAGTTATTTTAACATTTAGGTCTTGTTGAGATAAGTCAATGGTTCGTGCTTGCGCTTCTCTATTTTGTCTATAACTTTTTAAATAAGTGATTCTTTTAACCGCATCATTAAAACTATTAGCAGAAAATAAAAAATTAAGATATTCATACCCACTTCTGCTCTTGTAAGCAAAAATGATGCTTTTTTGGTATTTAGATTTTAAGGTATCTAAGTCTTTATTTAATTTTTGAACGTCCAATTGATTCGTAAATATGGCGTCGTCCAATATTTTAACTTGTTTGGCAATTCCCTTTATTAAAGCTTCTCTTTTAGCAATTTTACTATGAATAACCGCCAACTGGCCCAGTGAATTTTTTTTATTCTTCTTTGTTTGTTCTAGCAATATATTCAATTCGTCAATTTCTTTTCGAATGGCTTGCGTCTCTTTTTGCAAATCGTCTCTTGACAAATTATCTTGAGCTAAAACAGGCATAGAAATGCTTACTAAAAAAATAATGAACAGTATAATTCTTTTTATGATCATCTTTTATAACTTACTTACTTTCTTTTTCCTGGCTTAGGAATAACAAAGGTATATTTTAAAGGTTCATTAAAATTAAATTCCTTCACTTCCATGCGCACTTCTAAACGAGATTGCGCCGAAATAATCAATTCCCTATTCATTGGGAACTGATACTGGTTAACAGGTACATGGTTGCTATAAGCTATCGCGCAGGTGCGGTGTTGTGTAATATCGATGTCATCTAATTTAAGTTGAAGTATTTTTGAATTATCCTCATTTAAAACTATTAAATTTTTAAACAAGCTACCCAACATGCCTACTTCTAATTTATTATTATTCATCTTATAGGAAACCACTTTCGAATTTTCAATAAAAATAGGATTCCCAACAACCAAATCTTGAAGGGTTCCAAATGTGAATGAAATTTTTAACACTTCCTGTAAATAACTTAAGGACTTATGTTCGATATTTTTATTTTTTCTTAAGGGGTAAATTAAATCTACACTATCTTTTTTTATTAGGGCCTTTAAGCCAATCACGCCCATCGCCCCTCTAATGGTAATGTAAATAGCAGAATCTTTAACAAGGCTAATATTAACAATGTAATTATCGGCGTTAGTGGCAGATTCGTAGTCTACTTTTAAACGAGCATTCATTGTTTTGAAGTCGATTTTTGTTTGCTCTATTTTCTCTATGATTTTTTTTACAATAGCAGAAGAATCCACCTTAGATACTTCAGAAAGCGATTTAGTTTGTAAAGAATCTTTTTTAGAAAGTGCGTCCTTTAGTACTTGTACTTTTTTAAAAGTAGAACAAGAGACAATGAAAACAATTGCACCAATAAAGATTAGAATTTTTTTCATACTATCTTTATTGTTTACCAGTATGCCCAAAGCCGCCTTCGCCTCTTTGAGTAATTTCTAATTCAATTACCGATTCTAAATTTACTTTTTCTACTGCGCAAAAAACTATTTGTGCAACACGATCCCCATCTTGAATAGTTTGCATTTCGGTGGATAAATTAATTAAGATTACTTTTATTTCACCTCGATAATCAGCGTCAATGGTACCTGGTGTATTTAAACAAGTAAGCCCTTGCTTAAGCGCCAACCCGCTTCTGGGTCTAATTTGCGCTTCATAGTTTTCCGGAATAGCTAGAAATAAGCCAGTCGGAATTAAAATACGCTCCATGGGTTGCAATTGTAAAGCGACTTCCAAATTAGCCCGAAGGTCCATACCCGAAGCACCTGAAGTCGCATAGGCAGGCAATGAATGATGACTCTTGTTTACAATTTTAATAGCAATTGACATGGTCAACAAAAATAGGTAAAATAGAACTAGAAGTAAAAAATACTACCAAATCGAATGGTATTAGAAAGCGGATTTTTTGTGATGCCCCCTCCAGATGGAACTAAATAGGAAATATTAAACTTAGACTGTTGGTATTGAAAGCTGGTACCAATAGTAAAATATTGCATATTGCCTAAGTTCTTATTATTATCTAAGAAATAGCCTGCTCTCAAAAAGAAACGATTAATGTAGTTGTATTCTATGCCTGTAGATGCTTTTATAGATTCGCCCAAAGGCATCCCCTCTTTGGCCGTAAATGAATTAAACCAACTTGATACCACCGACTGAGAAAAATAACGATTGACTGATTCTTGGTCTGAATTATTAGGACTCACAGGGACCATTAATCGATTCACGTCTAATCCAAATTCCAATGAATTTTCGGCGTCTAATTTATTTAAATAACCAATGCCCAATCCCATATTGGCAGGTATGAAATACTTTTTTGAATTATCAGTATAACTTATTTTACCCCCTAAATTCGAAAGCAATATACCTCCGTGAAAGCCTTGTAGGTCTTCATTTTGTTTGTAAAATAAACTGATGTCGCCTGATAAAGTATTGCCTGCTCTATAATTAACTGGGTTATTAATAAAGGAACCTGTTACCAGTCTTGAATAGATGTACCTTAAAGAAAGTCCCATGCTTAATTGATCTGTCAATAAAACGCTATATCCAAAGTCATAACTAAATTCTGAGGGTCGTTGTGATGGAAGTGAAGTATTACCTGATTCATCAGTGAAATCTATATTACCTAAACTAAAAAATCGCAAGGAACTATTGATAGCACTTATTTCATTTATTTTTTTGTAGTAACCTGCACTCGCTAAATACACATCGGTCAAACCTAAATCCTTTAACCAAGGGGTGTAGTTAATTAAAAAACCCTGCTTTTCTTCCATATAGGGCAACTTAGCCGTGTTACCAAAAAGATCATTGGCATCGGGAGACATCGCCAAAGACAAATTACCCATACCACCAGAACGGGCATCGGGAGAAATTAACATAAAAGGAACAGCCGTACTTTGGATATTAATTTTAGTTTGTGCCCAAACATTTTGTTTTGTAAAAAATACAATCAATAAAAAAACAAATATTTTGAGCTTCATCTGGATCATAATAATAATTTCAACTTAAGAAAATTAAAGGTACAAAATTCATTTATAGTAGTCGTTAAAATTTAACTAATTTATTAGCCAATACCTTTGTTTCCTTCCCATTGGATAGCGTAATTTTATAATAATACACTCCCGGATTTAACAAGCCCCCACTAGTGTTGGTTCCATCCCAATAGGAAACAACTCTATTCGCATTGTATTGAGCATTTAATGGCCTTGTAAATAAAAGCAAACCATTATTGTTATAAAGGCTTAAGTTAATATTTAGAGTATTTTCTAATTGATTGTGCTCAAAACTAAATGAAGTACCATGTCTAAAGGGATTGGGGAAATTGCTCACTTTATTTAAAAGCATTACTGCCGTATCAGGTACGATAAATTGAATAGTATCCTTACTTGAATTGCCCAATAGGTCCCAGGCCTTAATAATTAACTGATGTTGTCCTATTGAAAAACTAGGCAATGCATATTGAATACTCCCTTTCTGATAAGTATTAATGGCTGCTGTATAATAATTATTCAATACCAATTCATTTTTGGTATCTCCATCAATTAATAAGGTAATATCATGGCCTAATGAATTGCCAGAAGTTTGAATGCCCGCTTCATCTTTTAAATTTATAAGAAGTGTCGATTTTGCCGCTGCCCAACCTCCGTTAATAAAGTTGGTGTCATTCAAAAATACTTTCATAGAAGGCCCAATGGTATCTGAAAAATTTTCAGAAAGTATTGGCTTCGCATAAATTTGTTGATAAACACTCATTGCATCCGTACTATCATTATAAGCATTTAATTGCATTTTTAAAGCCCCTTGATTTACACTCACTTCTTTAGGCAACATAAATTCAATTACAAAATTTCCATTAGCAACACTAGCTTTTCCTTTAAATAAAATATTTTCTTGTAGACTTATATTAACAGGAATACTTTTAACATCATTGCCCAATGTTTTTTTCAAACTAGCTGCATCATATAGCACCATTTCAAGTGTGCCATTAAAATTATTTTTTGTTTGCCCATTAGATTTGACCAATCCGCTTATTGAATATTTATTACCTGCCTGTAGCGTATCGATGCCATTAAAGGTTTTTCCATTAATTGAATTTAAAATAACTTGATCCTTTGACTTCGCCAAATACATGGCAGGATCACCTAATAAGGTAAATTTAAAGGTGTTGATACGGTCTTCTCCCTGAGCCCATGCGGCCATTTTTGCTTTTTGCAACGCGTTGCCTATAGTTAAATATTGGCCAACACTATCTGGCACCAATAATTTTTGAATAAATAAATCATTAATTTGTTTATTGCTATAAGCATATACCAATCTACTTGCCGACACCAAGGCCACCACCCCTTTTGAATTTTTTAAAAGTGCATCAAACCCAAATGGACTCAATTGTGGTTGGTCATAAGGAGCGAAATCACAAGAAGCTGTAATCATTAAAGGAAGCTTACCAGCATTATCCCATTGTTGTACATCGGGTTGGGCAATCACAGCCTCTTCCGCTAATCTTGAAAAATTTCCATGCCCCGTATAATTTAAAATTAGCGTTCCATTATTAACGGATTGATTGATGATCCCATTCACTAAAGGATAAGTATTACCTGCAATATTTTTAGAAGCAGGGTATAAATCTAAATATACTTTTTTCTGATTCCATTGAGTCGCTTTCTTTTGTAAATTATTGGTGATGTCTTCGGCATCTTGTAAATGCAAATTATAATCTCCATCATCTGCTACCCAAGTCAATTGATTTTTCCAGGCACCTCCATTACTGTTTTTTTGATAACTAATTATTTTTTCAACTACCGTATCTGCTTCAGCCAAAGTCCTTACAGGTAATCTTCCTGTAGCCAAGGATAAAATATTAATATTATTTGGTGAATTAATATCATTATTATTATTCAGAATACTATAATAATCATCTGTTGGATAACTTGTTAAAATACCAGTAGAGGCTTCACTTTGAAAAACTGGAATTTGTTGGGCACTATTGTAATTTTTATTACTATAAATGGCCATTCCCACTAATAATAAATATTGTGGTACATTTTGACGCTTTACCGCTGCTTGATTAAACAAATATTGAATAAAATTTCTAATGCCGATAGCACTTGGTTGTCCGCCCGAAAATTCATTGAAAATTTCATTCACATTAAACACTTGGCCTTTTAAACCATGGGCCGATTCATGAAAATCTCTCAATTTTTTTGCAGGCTTTAAATAATTGCTAGCACTCACTATGATATAATCTGGCACATCGCTACCTATCACATTTTGCTTATCTACCCCAGCTATAAAAGTGGCTGTCTCATAGGCATTTTGTTTAAAGGCAAAAAACTCGCGAAGAGTATCGGCTAGTTGAATAAAATTTCCAGCAGTGGGCGTTTGAAAATTAACTGACAAACCCAAAGGTGTCTCTGGATGCGTCACATCCCAAACCTGTGTAGTAGCATCTATATTTTGTAATTGATATTGCGTGGCAAGTCCTGATTTTATATTTTGATAATTTCTAAAACCAAAAGAGTTGCTACCCCAAAAACCAATTTTTCTTTTAGCATTTATTTCAATAAAATCTATCCAACCCGTTGCGCTAGTATTATTGCTAGAAAATGCAATATTGATGTTCACCGGACTGGCTAAATTGGTATTGGCATTTAGTAAATAACTACTACTATCAATAATAATATTGGCCGATTCATCATACAAATACCCAGACACAGGATCTACCGAACTAGTTCTTGCCAAATTGCTATTGAAGGATAAATTAAAATTGGCTTTGTTTTCATAGGTTGTGGCAGCATATTTGCTTACTATTTTTAATGGACTACTTACAAGCAATCCCTCCATACTATAGGTGTAATTGAGTTGTGCTTGTTTTCCATTGCCTTGACCCATGGGCGAACCAAGCAATAATTTACCGCTTTTTAAAAGTGAAACACTGTCTTTTTCAATGACCCATCTTTCATCATAATCATCGATGGTTTGTTGTGATGTATTTATTTTCTCAAGCCTGCTAATTCTTTTTCCATTGGCACCCATCGTGATAAAATAAAAAACGGAATCGCTAACGGCATTTTTAAAATGAGTGGGCAAACCTTTTACTTCATCGTATTTCCATTGAATAAATCCTTCACTATAAAATAATAAAAAATCTTTTTCATCAAATTGATTGTCACCGCCGTCATTCACCAGAATCGCATTTTCAGCAATACCCACTTTTGGATTGGCTACTACCTTGTCGTTCAAATTGGCTAAATTAAAATTGTACAATTGCACTTGACTAGAGGCAAAAGGGATGGTAAAACCCATAGCTTTAAGTTGGGCACCCGTGACTTGATACACCCCCTGTTTGGTAGCAGCAATTTTTACCCATTTTCCATTAAAAAAAGGCGAAATTTGCCCACTTGAAATAGAAGGAAAAATTACAATACATAAAAAAAATACTAGGGCCCACCTTATCATACGTTAAAATTAGGGTTTTACTAACACAAGAATATACTTACAAGTGAATAAATGATTAAAAAACAAGCTATCTTCGCACTATCACTTAACCCCATTTTTGTATAAACAATTACTATGCATTTTATAAATAGTATTTTACTGTTTTTCGCTCTTTTATTAATAGGGCCTAGTTTGTTATCGACATCCAATAACAAAGAAAATAATTTCATCAAGATAGAGGCAAAATCAGACGACCCATATGCCGAAACCGTACTTATTCGTGGAGGCACTTTTGCAATGGGTATGAACCAAGAAAATATCATGGGAGACTGGAATAATAGTCTGAGAAGAGTTACCGTAAGTTCATTTAGAATAGACCAGTATGAGGTAAGTAATAAGAAATACCGCACTTATATTCAATGGTTGGAAAAAATATTTATTCCAATGGGAAGAGACTCTATTGTTAGAGCTGCTTTGCCAGACAGTACCGTATGGAAAACAGAATTATCTTATAACGACCCGATGGTAGAAGGTTATTTTAGATCATCCGTGTTTAATGACTACCCCGTAGTAGGTGTTAGTTGGGAGCAAGCCAATGATTATTGCAGGTGGAAAACAGACAGGTCCAATGAACAAACTTTATTAAAGTATAAATTGATAGATCCTAAAAAACCCTATGTTGGTAAAATGGGTATCTTCAATTCTATTTCAGATTCTGCGAACAATAATGGTGTTTCCAATACCGCATCTGCTACAGGATTTAACAGATCTAAAAAAGGAGATGATTATGTAATGATCCCTGACTATAGATTACCTACCGAAGCCGAGTGGGAATATGCAGCAAAAGTTTCTAGTGGGAAAAATTACATTTCTGGTTTTAATCTTCCTAAATCAGGTGCTAACTCACCTCATCCCAATTCTAATGTAGTAAGTTCCGACAGTCCTTATCCTTGGAGCTCTAATGGAAATGATGGCTTGAGAAATACCACCTTCGGAAAAAAGAAAGGAAAAAAGGGGATGTTTTTAGCTAATTTCAAAAACGGAAGTGGCGATTATATGGGCATGGTAGGCTATTCTAACGATGGCGCTGGCTTCCCCTCTAAAGTAAATAGTTTTTTACAAAATCAAGTGGGGTTATATAATGTGAGCGGTAATGTGAATGAGTGGGTGGCTGATATCTACCGCCCCATGAATACCATTGATATGGATGATTTTAATCCATACAGAGGAAATAATTCATTAGATGGCGACGACGCGAATACTTCTAATTACGAAACCAATACCAATACTTTAATCTCCAATAAATCTAGAGTATACAAAGGGGGTAGTTGGAAAGATCGTCCTTATTGGCTAAACCCAGGTACGAGAAGATTTTTAGATCAAGATAAATCATCCAGCACTATTGGATTTAGATGTGCAGTATCTGCCTTTGGAATGGACACACCAGGTGCTTCAGAAGAAAAAGAACATTGGTGGAATAAATTATTTAAAAAATAAGGAGCATGAAATTACGCATAGGCTCCGGCATCGATTTTCATCAATTAGTTACTGGCCGAGACTTATGGATTGGTGGCATAAAGATCCCACATACCAAGGGTGCTTTAGGTCATAGTGATGCAGATGTTTTATTACATGCCATTTGTGATGCATTGTTAGGCGCCTTAAGTTTAGGTGATATTGGCACCCACTTCCCTGACACGGATGCTGCTTATAAAAATATTGATAGTAAAATTTTACTTCAAAAAACCTACGATTTAATTACAGCTGAAGGCTATCAAATTATAAACATAGACGCCACTTTATGTTTAGAGTCCCCAAAAATAAAACCCTATGTTATAGCCATGCAAGAATGTATCGCTGGTATTTTACATATTGGTAATAAAGATATTTCTATCAAAGCTACTACTACCGAAACGATGGGCTTCACGGGAAGAGAAGAAGGATTGGTAGCTATGGCCACTTGTTTATTAAGTTCGGCAAACAGCTAAAACTGCTACCATTATGAAGCAGCTTACTTCCATTACTTCTTTATATGAAATTTTTAAGTTGCATCCACAAGTGCAAACAGATACCAGAAAATTGCAAAAAGGCGATTTGTATTTTGCATTAAAAGGGCCCAACTTTAATGGAAATGAATTTGCTGTACAAGCATTAGAACAAGGCGCAGCCTTTTCTATTGTAGATGAAAATATTAATGCATCAGCCAGTTTACAAGAAAGAATCATTTTAGTAGAAGACGTGTTAACTATTTTGCAAGCCCTTGCAAAATATCATCGTCAACAATTTACCATTCCATTTATAGCCATCACTGGAAGCAATGGAAAAACCACTACTAAAGAATTGGCAATGGCGGTGCTAAGTAGTCATTACAAAACCTATACTACACAAGGAAATTTAAACAATCATATAGGCGTACCGCTTACTTTATTAAGTATAAAAAAAGATGCGCAATATGTAATCATTGAAATGGGTGCGAATCATATACATGAAATTGAAAGTTATTGCAGTTACACTTTACCCACACATGGATTAATTAATAACTGCGGTAAAGCACACTTAGAAGGGTTTGGCAGCGAAGAAGGTGTTAAAAAAGGGAAAGGCGAATTGTTTGATTATTTAAAAAAACACGAGGGGACCGCTTTTATCAATAGTGATTATGATTACTTGAACACAATGAGCAAAGGCATACAAAATATCATTTCTTACGGAACCAATAGCGGTAGCTTGCAAGGAGCAGCACAAAGTAGTCAAGGAGGTTTGTTGCAAATTACTATTACCAAAGCTGGGAATGCAAGTATAGAAAATAAAATTATAAAAACGCAATTGGTAGGCGCCTATAATATACCCAATGTACTAGCCGCTATTAGTATAGGCTTATACTGCGAAGTACCTGTTGAAAAAATTATTGCCTCTATTGAAAATTATCAACCCACCAATAGTCGTTCACAATTAATCACTTGGAAAAATAATCAAGTAATATTAGATGCTTACAATGCGAATCCAAGTAGTATGAAAGTAGCTATTGAAAATTTTGCAGGCATTGAAAGTGATTCAAAAATATTGTGCATAGGGGGCATGAGAGAAATGGGTACTAGTAGCGATGAAGAGCATCAGCAAATAATTAATTTGATTAATGCCTACCCTTTCAAAAAAGTAGTTTTAGTAGGCAAAGAATTTGAAAGCTGCACCCACGACTATCATTATTTTGAAACAGTCAACGCTGCCAAAGCTTGGTTGGATACCCAAAATTACGAAAACCATTACTTTTTAATTAAGGGGTCTAGAGGCATACAAATGGAGCAATTAATAGCATCCAATTAGCTATTACTCTTCTTTCATTAAATACAAAACTTCCTTAATAATTTGATACCTTTGCGGCATGCCGAAAAATTATTTGTGGAGCACCCTAAACAACAAATGTCCAAGGTGTAGAGAAGGAAAATTATTTGTATCCAGCAATCCATACGACTTATCTGCCATTACTAAAATGAATGAAAGGTGTCCAGTGTGTGGGCAACCAACCGAAATAGAATTGGGATTTTATTATGGAACAGGCTATGTGAGTTATGCTTTAACGGTGGCTTATTTTGTATCCACTTTTGTGGCATGGAAGGTATTGATAGGTATGACTTTTGATTTGGACGACAATAGAATATTTTATTGGATGGGTACGGCCATCGTATTGTTACTTTTTACACAACCTTTAATTATGCGATTATCCAGATCCATCTGGTTAGGATGGTTTGTCTCTTATAATAAAAATTGGAAAAACGAGCCTTTGGAATACAATGAGCGAATGGATCATAATAGAAAAGAGCATTAAAGGCCAATAAACTCAAGTATTTATTTTAACTTCGCTGCCCTAATAGAGAGGTGTCCGAGTGGTTTAAGGAGCACGCTTGGAAAGCGTGTATACGGCAACGTATCGGGGGTTCGAATCCCTTCCTCTCTGCAAAATAGAAAGAGCAACCCACCCCGGAACACGGGGTGGGTTTTTAATTTAGCCACGAGATCCGAAACTTGTTTCGAGATTGAAGTGGATGAATTAAAAACACGAGGGCGCGAAGCGCGCTCTGGGTTGCGCTTTTTATTTTCAGACCCCCGGGATGCCGGAGCAAAGCGACGGCAATCCGGAAAGCACTCGATGCGTTGCGCTTGTTATTTTCAGACCCCCGGGATGCCGGAGCAAAGCTCCGGCATCCCTCCTCCAACACCCAAATAAGTACAAAAATTAAGATAAAGATTAATATAACAGCTGTACCTTTACCCTACCCCCATTCAGTTAATTCTAACTGTCTAAAAATGAATTTTAAAAATCATTTGTATGGGGAATTATATTCAAAAAATATTAGGCTTAATTCTAATTGCGACTTTATTATCAACAAGTCAAATACAAGCTCAAACTACTTTTGGTTTAAAAGGGGGTGTTAATTATCCTTCCTGGAAAATATCATTAAATGGGCTTGATGTTAATACCTCAAAGTCAACAAAATATGTCGTGGGTGGCTTTTTAAATTATGAGCTTAATGAAAGTGTATCAATTCAACCTGAAATATTATATCAAGTAATGGGAACTATGGCAGATAGTATCGATCTAAGCTATATAAGCATTCCACTATTATTTAAATTTGCATTGACCGATATTCTATATGTAGAGGCAGGACCACAATTTGGACTCTTATTAGGAGCCAGCTCAAAATCTGATACGGCAGTAAAAAAGACTAATTTTAAAACAACCGATATCCAATTTGTATTTGGAGGCGGCATTAAACTAACTGAAAAAATACATGCAGGATTTAGATATGGATACGGCTTATCAAATATCATGAGTAGTACTAGTACTATTGCATTCCAAGGTACCGGGCTAAACTCAACCATTAAAAATAATTCTTTAAGCGTTGTATTAAGTTATGCTTTTTAAAATGAAAAAAATATTTTTTACTGCTTGGGCATTATCCTGTATGTCAATTTTATCTTTTGGACAGGACTTAATTACAAAAAAGAACGGGGAAGATATAAAAGCTAAAGTAACTGAGGTCACCCTTTCCGAAATAAAGTATAAAAAATTTGAGAACTTAGAAGGTCCTATTTATTCTTTGCTAATAAAAGATGTTTTAATCATCCGATACGAAAATGGATCAAAAGACTTATTTACACAAGACACTCCAAGTATTTCAAATTTTGAACAAGGCCAATTAGATGCATCAAAATTTTATTACGTGCCTAAATCAGATGAATCATTAGTACTCACTACAACCTCCTTATTAACACCTTTAGTAGGCGGAATAGCCGCCGCAATTGAAAGTAATAAAGAAATAAAAGATGAAAATTTAAACTATTTAAATAAGGCACTTATTAATAATACAGAATATAAAAATGGTTACAAGCAAATGGCTATTAAAATAAGAAAAAAGAAAATTTATAATAAGTTTTTGCTCGGAACCGGCTTTAATTTAGCAATAGTATTATTTCTAATTGGACAAAGCAACGCTGGTAATTAATAGATAGATTATCTCCCCCCTTAAAAAGTTTGTCTAAGAAAGATTAAAAAGTCAAAAGAATGAAAAAAATAATTATACTAATTCTAATTTCTTATTTTTTAAATAGCAGCTTATACTCACAAGATATATTAATAAAAAAATCTGGAGAAGAAGTACCCTCTAAAGTTTTAGAAGTAACGCTTTCAGAAGTAAAATACAGAAAGTTTGAAAATTTAAATGGCCCCATTTATACCATATTAATAAAAGACCTAAAGTCTATAACATATAAAAATGGAACTAAAGACAATTTTTACGATGAGCAATTAACGAAAATTGATACTTCCAAAAATATCATTAATAAAAATGATTCAGTCAAAAGTTATAAAATTGGGCAAGGAATGGACTTTAATTTGTCAATGGGTATAACAAAGCTAGGAACAATAATTAAAAACGGTAATCAAAATGAGGAATATCCAATGTTGACTCAAAATGCTTTTAGCTTAGGCCTGGGTTCGACATTAAAATTAAATGATAGAGTTAATTTGTTTATCTCTAATTCAATAATTATTGGGACAAATACAAATAATTCCGAATCAAATTTAAATAATATAACCATACTAGATTTGAATGGCGGTTTAATTTTTAAGTTATTTAAAGAAAAGCCGAAAGATTTATTTTTTATGCCCGACTTGTTTACCGTTGGCCCTTCTTATCAATTTTTCTTTCATAATTCAGGTGGATATTATAGAACAGGTAGTAATTACTTCCAAGGATATTCCGATTTTCAATCAAATACATTAGGATATAATTTAGGTTTAAGATATAAGTTCCCATTAAAAGATGCCAACCTATACGCGGCATTTTCTTATACAAATCAGCCTATTGCAAATTCTTCCTATTCCTATGAGTTTAAAAATTTCACTATTTTCATAGAAGGAAAGGGAGTGGCAAAAAAAAATAAAAAAAATCGTGCTTATTTGAAAATCTCCGAATCTCCAAAAAGTCCAAATAATTTAAAAAATAGCAGAAATTCTTAAAAATATCGATTTATGAGATGGATTTTATCTACCCTACTTATTTTGGGAGTTATACAAACCAAAGCGCAGCAATTAAGTCTAACTGAGATGGAAACAGTATTCAAAACTGAAAGTATTGATTCTTTAAATATTTTTTTAAACTCAAAAAAATATTTCCTAGTAAATCGAAACTATAATAAAAGCAATGAAGGTATTGCATTATGGGCATTTCAATCAAACCAAAATATAGATATAAATTTTAGAATAACTCCATTTGTTCGGAAATTATCTAAGTTTCATACATCAAAAAAATACGGGGCTTCTAATACTGTAATTGAATATTTCATTGATTCTACGATTTTTGAATCCATGTATAATCAATTGAAATCAATAAGTCTGGATAAAATAAAAGTCGATATCAATAAATATAATAATTCAATTACTTATAGATTCACAGTAGTTGATAAATATTTTGCAAATTTAGCACGCATAAAACAACAAAATATAATTTTCGGGGGCGAAAAAATAATGAGTGAATATTTTACTTTAACAATTAGTACTTATAGCCCTAAAAAAGTAACTGGTTTCTTTTTTAGATGATTAAATAATAAGCCCCTGGTTTTCAACCTATGGCAAATTCAAAATGTATTTCTAAGTAAAACCAGTCAATATTCTCTATCTTATTGAGAATCAATACGCACATTCTCAAAGAAAATAAAATTTATACCATTTCACCTTATTAAATAATATAGTTTATTAATCTTTAAGGCTACCTTTACCCTACCCCCATTCAGTTAATTATAACTGTCTTAAAATGAAATTTAAAAATCATTTCTATGGGGAACTATATTCAAAAAATTATTGGCTTATTTATTGTAGCCGCTATTTTATCAATCAGCAATATAAGTGCACAAGCGCCACTTGGATTTAATTATCAAGGGGTAGCCTTAACCAATGCTGGAACACCAATAGCTAGTAAAGTAATTTCTTTAAGAATTGCTTTAATAGAATCACAACAATTGGGTTCAGTTAGGTATCAAGAAATACACAATGTAAATACCGATCCATATGGACAATTCTCTGTTATCATTGGTAATGGTCAAGCTGTTACTGGTAAAATGACAGATGTTCAATGGAGTTTATTCCCCTATTATATGAAAGTGGAGCTTGATTTAACAGGAGGTACTGCCTTTGTATTTGTAGGAACATCACAACTTTTATCTGTCCCTTATGCTTTATATGCAAATAATGCAGGAGCTGCTTCCGTTGGAGTGGATAGCATTAAGAATATATTAAGCACAATTAAGTTAACACAAAAAGGAGATAGTATTATATTAAACAATAATAGAGGTGCAATTTATATCCCTAAAATTGATTCGCTTACAAAAATTGTAGCACAATTAGCTGGAATAAAAGCAGGTACTTTAAAATACATTAAAGATTCTGCTTCTAAAATTCCAACTGGTATTGCAGTTGGATATGACGCTTTAGCCTTATTTGATAGTGTAGCTACCAATAGTGCAAATATTGCCATAGGCCAAAGTGCAGGAGCTTTATTACCAAAATTTTCTGATGCTAACTATAATAACGATAATGTTTTTATTGGTAATGCATCTGGCTGGGGAATCGGTTCATCAACAGGAAGAGGAGCAAATCAAAATATTATGCTAGGGAATTATACTGGACAATATATGAATGGAATGGCTGCAAATAATATTATAATAGGACATGAAGCTGGTAGATTTTCATATGGCACATTAGGTTCACTTACTCCTGTATTTAATCAAAATGTTGCAATTGGAAGTAGGTCTATGCAATATGCAATAGCTGCAGAATCAAATGTTGCAATTGGCTCTGAGAATTTTAATAGATCAAAGCAAGTAAATAGAAATGTTACTATTGGAAATAATATGGCACCCGATTATAATGGTGACGATAATATTATCATTGGTTCTCAAATGCTTACTGATACTTCCTCCAACGGAAGCAAGAATGTTATTATAGGGGCTGCTGTTGCAACCAACTTAAGGGGAAGTGGAAATGTTATATTAGGTTATAAAGCAGCAAGCGATTCGATATTCCTAAATACGAGCAATAAATTAATCATTGCAAATAATAAAACTAAGACGCCTCTTATTTATGGAGAGTTTGATAATAAGAAGGTAACTATTAATGGGGATTTGATTGTAACAGGTAAAACAAGCGGAACACAAATAAATCCAGATTCTATATATACAATGTTTATTATCGATACAAATAACATAAGGTTGCAAAAAAACAGCTTAAAATTTATTAAAGAAGATAATTCAATAACTGAATTTGGTCAGAATAATATTGCAATTGGAGATAGTTCTTTATTTTTAATTGACAGCGGTTGGAATAATATTGCAATTGGATCCAAGGCATTAATTAATAGTAAAAATGCGAATAATAGTATTGGTATAGGCTCATCAACATTAACAAAAAATGCGGCTACTCAAAATAATGCGATTGGAATAGATGCTTTAAAACTAAATGAAACTGGTTGTTGTAATAATGCTTTTGGCGCTTATACTCTCTCAAATAATACAACAGGACATAGAAATTCTGCATTTGGAAATTATGCATTAAACGCAAATACTAAAGGCATTATGAATAGTGGATTTGGAAGAACGTCTTTATTATCAAATAAAATCGGAAATTATAATTCTGCATTTGGAGTAAATGCCTTGACATCTGATACATCAGGTAGTTATAATTTGGCTTTGGGATATAATGCTGGTGGACTTTTAGAAACTGGTGATAAAAATATATTTATTGGAAATTCAGCTGGGGCAAATGAAGATTTTAAAATATAAGTAATAGATTAGTTATTCATAATGACAACTCAAGAACTCCTTTAATTTATGGAGAGTTTGACAATAAGAAGTTAAAAATAAATGGAGAATTGACCGTGACTGGAAAATTAATTGGTTCAAATGTGACTTTTATACCTATTGGAGGTTATAATAATACAATTTTAGGTTCCGATGTTATGATTTCAAATACCACAGGAATTCAAAATATAGGCATTGGCGATAGTGTATTAAAACGCTCAACAACAGGAAATAATAATACTGCAGTTGGATTTAGATCAATGAGTTATAATACAACAGGTACTGAGAATTCAGCTTTTGGTATTTTAGCTTTGCAATACAATACTGGTGGTGTAAGAAATAATGCTTTTGGTAATGGCACCATGGGTAATAACACAACTGGTAATGATAATAGTGCTTTTGGGAGTGGTGCTCTAACAAAAAATACTACTGCATCATATAACACTGCTATTGGTAATAATTCATTAGAAACAACAACAACTGGAAGCTGGAATACTGCAATTGGAACTCAAGCATTAAGGAAAAATACAACTGGTTATGTCAATGTTGCTGTTGGTCAAGGTGCATTATATGAAAATACAACAGGTGCAGCGAATGTTGCTATTGGCAGAGAGTCATTAACTAAAAACACTACTGCCACTGGAAATGTTGCTGTTGGAGATAGAGCATTAAACCAAAATACAACTGCTGAGGGCAATGTAGGGATTGGATATACTGCTTTGTATAGCAATACAACGGGTGCTAATAATACTAGTATTGGTTATGCAAGTATGAATACAAACACAACTGGGTATGAAAATACTGCTCTTGGATACAAAACACTAAATGCCAACACTTCTGGTATTTTCAATACCGCTATCGGAAGCCAAGCCCTATATGCAAATACCACTGGGTATTCAAATACTGCAAATGGGGCAGGTAGTTTATACAGTAATACTACAGGTGCAAACAATACAGCAATGGGTTATCAAAGTATGCTATCAAACACTACAGGTTCAAACAATTCGGCTTTAGGACACGGCGCCCTTAATGCAAATACAACTGGAGAATTAAACACTGCAATTGGTAGAAATTCTCTCACCTCTAATACAACAGGTTCTTACAATACAGTAAATGGAAGTGGGGCACTATTTGCAAATACTACTGGTGGTGATAATACTGCAATTGGTTATGGCGCAATTCCAAATAACACAACAGGAATTAATAATACTGGAATTGGAATGTCAACTTTAGTGGGAAATACAACTGGTAATGGAAATGTAGCACTTGGAATGGCAAGTTTACAAACCAACATAACTGGAAATGATAACATTGCTATTGGTAATGTTGCTGATGTTTCGAGTAGTGCTTTATCAAATGCAATTGCAATTGGAGCAGGTACAATAGTTTCAGCTTCTAACTCAATTCAATTAGGGAATACTTCAATAACTAATGTCAACACAAGTGGTACTTTTAAATCTAATGGTATAATTTCTAATTTAGTTTCTAAAACTTCAGCCTACTCTGCCTTGTCTTCAGATGAAATTATTCTCGCTAATGCCACCTCAGCCCCTATAACAATTACACTACCAACGGCTATTGGAGTAGTTGGGCAAACTTATACAATCAAAAGAATTAATTCCGGCGGAAATGATGTTACAGCTGCTACAACATCATCGCAAACTATTGATGGATCAACTACATATGCTTTAAGTTCACAATATAAATATGTAAAAGTGGTTAGTGATGGGTCAAATTGGATTATCGTAGGTAATAATTAATTGTGGAAAATTTAAATTAAATGAAAAAACTACTTTTTATATTATCATTCTTTGTTTTAGGACAATTAAATGCCCAAACCATCAAACGTGGTTCCATCAACTCTGTAGGTTTTACTAGCCCTAACGTAAACTTTTCAGTGGGTCAATATATGGCAGGAAATTTTAGCTCAGGTACGAATAAAATAACTGTTGGTTTTCAGCAACCACTTCGTATCATGTTAGATACCAGTGTAGCTATAATTGGAGACTTAAGTATTTGTCCTGATGATACCACCATTATCAAGGCAAATAGTTCTCCTTTTTATACTTGGTTTAAAAACGATACTGCTATAAAAGCAAAAGACACTTCATTAATTAAACTTACTCAAAAAGATACTGGAGTTTATAAAATAGCCTACACAGATGGATTAGGACATTATGATTCCTCCAGGCAAATAATCATAACAAAGAGTGCTTTCCAAAAACCTCCAACTCCAACTATTGTTAGAGATAGTGTAGGTAATTTAACCTCAAATTACAGTACAGGCAATCAATGGTATAAAGATGGAGTAGCTATAGCAGGCGCTACGGATGTTAAATACAAGCCACTTGTAAATGCCTCTTACACAGTTACCACAGTGCAAAATGGTTGTGCTAGTTTAAAAGGTTCCTCTTATTTCTTCTTAGTAACAGACATTATTAATTTGGAGGACAATCAGTTTATAAAAGTGATGCCTAATCCTTATGTATCCAATTTATACTTGAACTTCTTCTTAATTAAATACAACACCTTAAATGCCGATATTTTTGATTTTAGTACAGGAAGGATAGTAGCCAATAGAAAGAACCTATATTCCGGTACCAACCTAGATATAGCTAATTTAGCCTCAGGTATTTACATCGTAAGAGTTTATTCTACCGACTTTAAAATGACCTACACGTTTAAGATTGTGAAGCTATAAGGGGTAGCGAGATAAATTGTCCTTTTTCATAATATCAATTTACCTTTGCCCTACCCCATTCAGCTATATCTAGCTGTCTTAAAATGAATTTAAAAATCATCTCTATGGGGAACTATATTCAAAAAATTATTGGCTTATTTATTGTAGCCACTATTTTATCAATTAGCAATATAAGTGCACAAGCACCGCTTGGATTTAATTATCAAGGGGTAGCCTTAACTAATGCTGGAACTCCTGTTGCTAGTAAAAAAATCTCGTTAAGAATTGGGCTAATTGAGTTGCAGCAATTAGGTACAATTAAGTATCAAGAAATACACAATGTTAATACAGATCCTTACGGCCAATTCTCAGTTATCATTGGAAATGGACAAGCCAATACAGGTAAAATGGAAGATGTTCAATGGAGTAAGTTTCCTTACTACATGAAAGTGGAACTAGACTTAGATGGCGGTACTGCATTTGTATTTGTTGGGACCTCTCAACTACTATCTGTTCCTTATGCTTTATATGCCAATAATGCAGGGGCTGCAAGTATTAGTGTAGATAGTTTAAAATTAGATATAGCAACTATTAAGCTTGCTCAAAAGGGAGATAGTATTGTATTAAATAATAATAGAGGCGCCATCTATATACCTAAAATTGATTCTCTTTCCAAAATTGTTGCCCAATTTGCAGGCATTAAATCGGGGGTAATAAAATATATAAGAGATTCTGCAACTAAAACACCCTATGGTTTAGCCATTGGATATGATGCCTTAAAAGGCATGGATACATTAGCTGCCAATGCAAATAACTATGCAATAGGTAATGGCGCAGGTGGTAGTTTGATAAAGAATAAAGACAATAGTTCCAATAACGATAATATCTTAATTGGTACCGCGAGTGGTGCCACTTTAGGAACCACAACTAGTGGTGGCGCCATGCAAAATGTAATCATAGGGAATAATGCAGGGCAAAACGCTAAAGCAGATGCTACTGGAAACGTATTAGTAGGGTATGAAGCAGGAAAAAATTCAATAGGATCTGTTGGCTCTAAAACAGTTCAGTACAGCCAAAACGTAGCTTTAGGAACTAGTGCATTACAAAGTGCAAAAAATGCAGGCACGAACGTGTCAATAGGTGCTAATAATTTAAAACTAGCCAATGATGTAAGTAGAAACGTATCTATTGGAGCCAATACAGCATTGAACTACAATGGGGATGATAATGTGATACTAGGAACAGAGATGCTATACGATACTTCCTCCAACGGAAGCAAGAATGTTATTATAGGTGCTGCAGTTGCCACTAACTTAAGAGGAAGTGGTAATGTTATACTTGGATACAAGGCTGCAAGTGATTCAATATTCCTAAACACAAGCAATAAATTAATTATCGCCAACGATAAAACAAAAACTCCTTTAATTTATGGTGAGTTTGATAATAAGAAAGTGACTATTAATGGAGATTTAACTGTGACTGGGAAGTTGAATGGAAGTAGTGGCTCATCTGGAATACTAACTGATACATTTGGAAATATAGCAATTGGAGATAGTTCTTTATACTCCAACCTAGCAACCGACTCAACTGGTTTTTGGAATATGGCAATTGGTAGTTTAGCACTTCGTTCAAATACTAGTGGCTTATATAATACTGGGATTGGGAATAGGTCTCTTTATTCAAATACTACAGGTAAAAAAAATACTGGAATTGGAAATAGATCTCTTTATTCAAATACTACAGGTAACAATAACATTGCAGTTGGTGATCATTCCCTTTATTTTAACACAACAGCTAACGATAATACTGCAATTGGTTATCAAGCACTTTATAGAAATACTGAAGGTTATTCTAATACCGCTCAAGGTTACCAGTCCCTTTATTCTAATTCAACCGGATATTATAATATTGCTGTTGGATCAAAATCACTTTTTAGAAATACCACTGGTTCTACAAATACTGCAATTGGTATTGTAGCATTAAATCAAAACACATCGGGTTATTCAAATGTCGCAGTTGGTATATATAGCTTATTCAATAATACAACTGGCAATAATAACGTTGCTATAGGAGATAGTTCTCTATATAATTCAACTACAGTAAGTAGAAATACCGCGGTTGGTTCAAAGGCAATGTATAGTAATACTTTGGGTGGAAGTAATGTTGCAGTTGGTTATCAAGCACTTTATTCAAATACTACTGGTTCATATAACCTTGCAATTGGACTTAAGTCACTTTATACAAATTTAACTGGAAACTTTAACACTGCAGTTGGTACTTTTGCCCTTAATAATAATACAACTGGATCAAATAATGTTGCTATTGGCCATAATGCAATGGTTGGAAATAGTTCAGGTTACAATAATACCGCTCAAGGTTATAATGCATTGAGTGCGAATAATACAGGGTATGATAATGCTGCAATTGGTCATATTGCATTATGGTTTAATACAACTGGCTTTTCAAATACTGCAATTGGTTCAAAAGCTCTTCCTTATAATAATACAGGTTCAAATAATACAGCAATTGGAAAAGAATCTCTTGGATCTAATACTTCAGGTACTCAAAATACTGCAGTAGGTGTTCAGTCCTTATATTCAAATAAAACGGGGTCAAACAACACTGCAATTGGTTTTGAAGCTTTAGAAAAAAATACAACAGGTGCATCAAATATTGCTATAGGAGTAGGTTCTTTAGCCTCCAATACGACTGCAAGTTTTAACACAGCTGTTGGTGGTTATTCACTATATAATAATACCAGTGGTGAAAATAATACTGCTATTGGTGATAATGCATTGTCTCAAAATACCACTGCTTCTAATAATACAGCAGTTGGAAGAACTGCACTAAGTAATAATAAAACTGGTGATAATAATACTGCAATTGGGTATATAAGTATGGCTTCAAATACAACAGGCGCTAGTAATACAAGTATAGGTTTTGGAAGTATGCATTTAAATACTACAGGTACACAGAATTCTGCAAATGGAGTATATAGCTTAGGTGCAAATACTACTGGAAGTGATAATACAGCAATGGGTTATTACTCACTATCAAGTAATACATCTGGCAACTATAATATTGCCTTAGGCGGTTTTGCATTAAAAAGTAATATCACAGGTACTAACAACACTTCAGCTGGTTATAATTCTCTTTATTATAATACTACTGGGAATTATAATTCTGCTTTTGGTAATGAATCAATGAAAGCTAATACTAGTGGCGCTTCCAATACAGCAATGGGTTCCGGAGCATTAAATGCAAACACTACCGGAGATTATAATGCTTCATTTGGAGGCGGTTCTTTATACTTAAATACTAGTGGTTCAAGTAATGTTGCTATTGGCACAAATTCATTATACAGCAATACTTCCGGTTCAAATAATGCTTCAATTGGTTATAATTCATTAAATGCAAATACAACTGGGTCATCTAATACATCAATTGGGAATGATGCTTTGAGTGCAAATACAACTGGATGGGTAAATGTGGCCTTAGGGAATGAGGCTTTAAGATCAAACATAATAGGAAGTTCCAATGTAGCTGTAGGACATCAGGCAATGTTAAATTTTAATGCAGCAGGCTCGAATTACAATAATGCAATTGGAGAGGGGGCTTTAAAAAATTTAACATCAGGTGGTAGCAATAGCGCACTGGGTGTTTATAGTTTATCTGGCTTAACAACTGGGAGTTCAAATAACGCAATTGGTAGAGATGCTGGTAGCGTAATTACAGTAGGTTCTCAAAATCTATTCATTGGTAATAATAGTGATGCCTCTTCAAATAACTTATCAAATGCAATTGCAATAGGTAGCTTAGCAATCGTCTCCGCTTCTAATACTATTCAATTAGGAAATACTTCAATAACAGATGTAAAAACAAGTGGTAACATAACTGCAGCTGGCTATAAAGTTCCGGGTGGTTTATCAACTCAATATTTAAGAGCAGACGGAACAGTTACAACTTCAGTAACAGCGGGTGTTCCGTATACTGGTGCATCTCAAGCAGTTGATTTAGGTGCTTATGATTTAAAGGTAAATGGAATTACTGTAGGTATTGGATCAGGAACACCTACTGTAACTACTAATACAGCAATAGGGAAAGATGCATTACTCTCAAATACAACAGGCTATTCAAATACAGCAGTTGGATATCAAGCACTATTTAGCAACACCACAGGGCGACATAATATTACGCTTGGATATCAAGCACTATTTAGTAACACCACAGGTATTAATAACATAGCAATTGGATCATCATCACTATATTATAATACCACAGGATTTTTTAACACAGCAATTGGTAAATGGAGTTTATATCAAAATACTACAGGTGCAAGTAATGTTGCAAATGGATATGGAGCACTTTATGAAAATACTACAGGTACAAGTAATGTTGCAATTGGGGTAAATACATTATTCTCAAACAAAGCAAACTCGGGATCAGCTGCAATAGGTCACAATGCAATGTATTATGCTGATGATAGATCCACTGGTAGAACAACAGGCAATACAGCTGTTGGGTATGAATCACTAATGGGCAGCACAACTGCTGCTAATAACACTGGGTTAAATAATACTGCTATTGGATATCAAAGTATAAAATCTATTACAACAGGCGATAATAACATTGGTATTGGATCTTCAGCTTTATATTCTAACACAACTGGACAGGGAAATGTTGCTATTGGTGTAAATTCTTTGAAAGCTAATACAACATATAACAATAATACTGCGGTTGGACATCTAACTTTAGAAAATAGTTTGAATGGAGATAATACTGCTATTGGATGGAGCGCTTTAAATGCTAATACAACTGGAGCCAGAAATACTAGTGTAGGTATGAATTCTCTTAGTGCAAATACTGAAGGAAATGATAACTCAACTTTAGGCTTTCATGCATTAAAAGATAATACAACTGGCAGTGATAATACATCAATTGGCTATCAGTCTTTATATTTCAATGTGGCTAATAGTGGTTCAATTGCAATTGGAACAAGGGCAATGTATTATGCAGATGATAGAACAACCGGAAGAACAACTGGTAATACTGCTGTTGGATATGAATCTTTAAAAGGAAGTTCAACTGCTGCTAATAACACTGGTCGATACAATACTGCTGTTGGCTACCAATCACTTTTAAATAATACTATAGCAAATAACAATACGGCTCTAGGTTATAATACATTATCAGCTAACACAATTGGTGACGATATAGTTGCAATTGGAACAAATAGCTTGTCTAAAAATACAGAAGGATATAATAATATTGCTGTTGGATCAAACGCTTTAGTTGAAAACACTACCGGTGATTATAATATAGGGATTGGTTCATACACTTTGAATAAAAATACAATAGGATTACAAAATATTGCAATTGGAAACGCCTCATTATATAAAAATACTGAAGGAACAAGTAATATTGCAATTGGTTATAATACAATGTATTATAACCTTGACGGAACGACTAATATTGCGATGGGGAATGGCGCTTTAACTTATAATACACATGGTGGTTCAAATATTGCATTAGGTCTTTTAGCTTCATACAAAAACACCATAGGAATTGGGAACGTTTCTTTAGGCTATCAAGCATTAACACAAAACACTGAAGGAAATTATAATGTAGCTATAGGTTATGCCGCTGGTAATACCTTAATTACTGGAACAAACAATATTACAATAGGTTACAATGCTCAAGTTTCAGGCACTTCTGTTTCAGACGAAATCACATTAGGCAATAGTTCAAATACAGTAATTAGAGCCAATGTAACTACTATTACTTCCTTATCCGACCAACGCGATAAAAAGAATATCAATGACTTAAGTGTAGGCTTAAACTTCATCAACTCTCTAAAACCAAGAGTATTTAATTGGGATAAAAGAGAATGGTATAAAGCTGGGGTATCTGACGGAAGTAAAATTAGCAAGGAACAAACCGCTGGTTTTATTGCTCAGGAATTGGATGAAGCGCAGAATAAATACAATGCAGATTGGCTAAAACTGGTTTATAAGTCAAACCCCAATAAGTGGGAAGCTACTTATGGTAATTTATTGCCAGTTGTGGTGAAATCTATTCAAGAATTAAGCAAAGAAAATACTGAACTAAAAGAACGTTTAAAAACTTTAGAGGCAATAGTTCAAAAACTAATAGAAGAGAAAAAATAAGCAAAATTACATAGGCATCACTAAACCCACTCTAATCATGGGTTTAGGGCACCCTACCCTATATCCCAAACACCCCCTCCGCATTTTTCGTAGTTTTCTCCGCTACTTCATGCAAAGGAATATTTTTAATTTCAGCCAACTTCATCGCTACCTGAATCATATAACTAGGCTCATTGGTTTTACCCCGAAAAGGAACAGGTGCTAAATAAGGCGCATCGGTTTCTAACACCAACCACTCCATTGGAATGTCTTTAATGGCTTCCGCCACACCTGCATTTTTATAAGTAAGC